>QIJM01000091.1 GCA_003232445.1 Paraglaciecola arctica | reverse complement strand
GAAATAAATGAAACTAAGTCAGTCGTTGTCAAAAAAGGCGATAACTTGGCTATGATATTCAAACGTAATGGTTTGTCTCCACAGCAAACCTATCGTGTCAGCAAATCAGGTGAACTGACCAAAACACTACTAAAAATAATGCCAGGTGAAGTATTAGAATTGCAAATCGACCCGCAAGGTCAGTTAATCTCATTGCAATACCCATTTTCAAGCACGGATACCTTGGTTGTCACTAAGGACGAAGGCAATACGTTTACTAGTAAAATTGAAACGCTCGAAGTAGATACCCGTTTAAGTTATACCCAAGGTGATGTGACTAACAGCTTTTGGAATGCTGGGCTGAAAGCCAACTTATCCAATAATCAAATCATGCAAGTAGCAGGTATTTTTGGCTGGGATATTGATTTTGCCTTAGGTCTTAGAGCGGGCGATAGTTTTTATGTAATGTTTGAAGAGCATTATATCAATGGTGAGTTCATTGAAAATGGCGACATAGTCGCCGCGCAATTTGTCAATCAAGGTGAGGCGTTCACAGCTATTCGTTATGATGATGGTAATTTCTATACGCCTGAAGGCCGTAGTATGCGCAAGAGCTTTTTGCGCGCGCCAGTCAACTTTAGGTACATCAGTTCAAGTTTCAAGAAAAATCGCTTTCACCCAGTACAAAAACGCTGGAAGGCTCATAGAGGCGTAGACTATGCAGCTGACCGCGGTACCCCAGTGATGGCTGCAGGTGATGGTAAAGTGATTAAATCCGCCTACGACAAATACAATGGTCATCATGTTTTTATTCAACACGGTGAAAAATATGTGACCAAATATTTACACTTTACAAAACGCAAAGTGAAAAAAGGCCAAACGGTTAAACAAGGACAATTGATTGGTACAGTTGGCTCAACTGGTATGGTGACAGGCGCGCATTTACATTATGAATTTTTGGTTAACGGAGTGCATCGTAATCCGCGCACGGTAAGCCTACCTAAGGCACAACCCATAGCCAAAAAAGAGAAAGTTAAATTTATTGATATCGCTACAATCAGATTACAGCAATTAAATAATAACAAACGTATTATGTTGGCAATGAATTAGGGGCAGTTATGCCACAGTTATATCTAGGATTGATGTCTGGAACCAGTATTGATGGGGTTGATGCTGCATTGGTAGATTTCTCGGACTCTCACCCTAGGCTGTTAGACTGTCAAACCTTTCCTTTTCCGTCTTCTTTATCTGATGAATTACACCAACTGAGCGCACCCAGCGAGAATGAAATCGAACTAATGGGCCGTGCAGATAGGGCTGTAGCTGAGGTGTTTGCTGAAGCGTCACTTCAGTTGCTTAAAGACAACTATGTTCGTCCTGATCAAATCAAAGCAATAGGTTCACACGGACAAACTATTCGTCATATCCCCTTCGGTGAACACAGCTTTAGCTTGCAAATTGGCGACCCAAACACTCTAGCGACACTAACGGGCATTGACGTAATCGCCGATTTTAGGCGAAAAGACATCGCCTTAGGCGGCCAAGGCGCGCCCTTGGTGCCGGCCTTTCACAAGGCTGTGTTTGCCGACCCAACAAAGTCAAGAGTTGTGATCAATATTGGCGGAATTGCAAATATTACTTATCTACCAAAACGTGATTCTGATGACATTATTGGATACGACACAGGTCCTGGGAATACCTTGTTAGATGCTTGGTGTAAGCTACACACAGGGCAAAATTATGATGAAAAAGGGCAATGGGCGGCTCAACGTTCTGCAGATCCTGAATTGTTACAACTATTGTGCGGCCACCCATATTTTTCGGCGCCAGCACCCAAAAGTACAGGGCGTGAGCAATTTAACTTACCCTGGCTAGAGCAAAACCTAGGCAGTATGACTCGCCATATCGATCCGCAAGTCGTGCAGGCAACATTAGTCATGTTGACCACTTATACGATTGCCAAGCAAGTTTTGCAATTTAAAGATGTTGAGCAAGTGTATATCTGCGGTGGCGGTGCTCGAAATGAGTTTTTAGTAGAAGAGCTTGAGTCCGAACTACATGAATGTGAATTATTCACCACAGATGAACTGGGCGTAGAAGCTGATGCAGTAGAAGCAATGGCATTTGCTTGGCTTGCCTATGCACATGTTAATAACATACGAGGCAGTGTCGCCAGTGTAACAGGCGCGACAAAAGGGGCAGTATTAGGCACCTTTTGTCCAGGTAGAGAATAGAAATGGCAAAACGCCAGTTAGATGAAACAGACATATCCATTTTGGCGGCCTTATACAAAGACCCCAGAATGAACAATAAAGATATTGCCGAGTTAGTTGGACTGGCCCCCTCTTCATGTCTTGAGCGAATTAAGAAATTACAAAGCGAGCAGGTGATTAAAGGCGCGCTATTAAACGTCGACTTTCAAGCCTTAGGTGGCAATATCCAAGTGATGATTTCTATCCGTTTATCTGATCACAGTCGGCCCACAGTTGATACCTTTCAAAAACAGTTGGTTATGTTGCCTGAAGTGATAAGCCTTTATCATATGGGTGGCGAAAACGATTTTTTACTGCATGCAAGCTTGGGTGATACAGAACATTTGCGAGACTTTGTGTTTAATGCCATTACCGCAAGAAAAGAAGTCAAGCATGTTGAAACTGCTCTGATTTACGACCAAGTAAACGGAACAGAACTACCTAAAGTATGACGTAAAAGCTCTAGGCTTTAGATTCTGGAAAGTGTGGGGATATAGACCGACGAACCCCATTGCCCCAAAGAATAGCTTCGTTAAACAGGCTATGTAGAAGTTTTTGCTCAATCTCTAGCATTTTAGAAATTTTGATCACTTTCAACCAGTTACCACTTTCAAAGGCTTTGACTAACATCAAATACACAGATAAATCATTTGGACCGCCACACAGCGCTTCTTTCACCTCATCAACTAAAGGCAATTTTTCGATCAAAGACTCCATGTTTTGATCAAGCAAGGCGTCCAACATTGAAAACAACCCCACTAAAAATGCTGTAGGAGGGTTACTACCGATATTTTTCTCAGTACCCACTAGATCACAAAACTTCGCGCGCACCAAAGATAAATGAAGTAACTCTAAAGGTTTATCATCGGATAAATTGGCCAAGGCCAGCAAAGCAATAAACTTCTTAATTTCTACTTCACCCATATAATTAAGAGCATGTCGCAATGAAGTGATTTTGTAGCGTTTGTTGATAGCAGGGTTATTGATAAATCGCAAAAGCATGTAAGACAACCCCACATCATGCTCAATAACGCTATTAATACTTTCCACATCGAATGACTCGCTAGAACTAGCGCCCATTAGTTCGATTAAGGTAAGTTTGGAAGTAGGTAGGTTTTCATTTGATACGGATTCTGGTCTGGCGAAGAAGTATCCTTGAAAATAATCAAAGCCTATATCCCTAAAAACACTAAAACTGTCTTGCGTTTCGACTTTATCTGCAATCAGTCGCACATTAGCATCAATAAATCGATTGACATTTTTTGCCAAAAAGTCCAAGTTTTCATGGTTAGCATTCACTTTAAGCATATCAACAAAAGGTAAAAACTCATCCCAACTTGGCTTCAGGCTGCAGTTTTCCAAAGCGATTTTATACCCCATATTTTTAACATGCTTACACATATCTAACAGACTATTATCATCGTTTTGTCCAGCAACCAACTCCACCACCACATTTTCAGGATCAAGGGAAGCTGGCAAGCCATTCATCAGTGTTTCAGATTGGAAATTAATAAAAGACTTTTTATTACAAGAGATATCATCCAAACCAAGTGTTTGATAGTTTTTGGCAATGAGTTTAGAGGTTGCCTCATCTCTTTCTACACTAGGATAACAATTATTTTTACCATCTCTAAAAAAAAGCTCGTAGGCAAAAACGTCT
>QIJM01000444.1 GCA_003232445.1 Paraglaciecola arctica | reverse complement strand
CTTCTAGTCTATCCCAGCTTTTACGAGCAGCATAATCGAGCAATTGGTCTTCTTGTATTTGTGCCACTGCAAAATAACGACACTCAGGATGAGAAAAATAAAAGCCCGATACAGCGGCACCAGGCCACATGGCATAACTCTCTGTTAGTTTCATACCGGTATTTTTTTCGGTATCCAACAAATCCCAAATCAATTGTTTTTCGGTATGTTCAGGGCAAGCAGCGTAACCCGGAGCAGGTCGAATACCTTGATATTTTTCACGAATAAGTTCTTCATTGGATAATTGCTCATCAGGTGCATAACCCCATATTTCTTTGCGCACTTTTTTATGTAAATATTCAGCAAAGGCTTCTGCAAATCTATCGGCAAGGGACTTAACCATGATCGAATTGTAATCATCACCGTCACCATCTTCCCAGGTTCCCGCTGTCACAGCAAATGCACCAAGATAATCCGCTTTGCCTGAAGACTTAGGCGCAACAAAATCACTTAAACAGTTATTTGCCCCTTTGGGTTTTTCGGTTTGTTGGCGCAGATGATGAGCAACATGAACCACTTCAGTGCGACTTTCGTCAGCGTAAACCTGAATATCGTCTTGCACTCGATTGGCTGGGAATATGCCCATTACACCACTCGCTTTGAGCTTAGGGTTATTGCATAAGGTTTTTAACATGGCCTGTGCATCAGCAAATAGGATCTGCGCTTCTTTGCCTACGACTTCGTCTTGTAAAATACGCGGATACTTACCCGCCAAAGACCAGGTTAAGAAAAACGGCGTCCAATCTATGTAATCAACCAACTCTGCCAGTCCAATACTCACCGCCGTCACGCCTAACTTATTGGGTACGGGTGGCTGGTAGTTATCCCAATCAAACTTAAAAGCATTTTCACGGGCTTGCTCTAGGGTAACGGGTTTGGTGCGTGGTTTTTTCTTGGCGTGTTGCACGCGTACCTTTTCATAATCGAGTTTTAGTTCTTCTGCATAAATGGCACGGTTTTCGGCGGTGATCAGTTTTTGGCATACGCCCACTGCACGGCTGGCATTAGGTACGTAAACGACTGGGTGCTGATAATGTTGCTCAATTTTCACTGCTGTGTGCGCTTTTGACGTAGTAGCACCACCAATTAATAATGGTAAGTCAAAGTCTAGGCGCTGCATTTCTTTAGCCACGTAGACCATTTCATCAAGAGAGGGGGTAATCAATCCAGATAGGCCAATCATATCGACATTTTCGTCCTTGGCTACTTGCAACAGTTTTGCACAGGGCACCATCACTCCAAGATCAATGATCTCAAAGTTATTACATTGCAACACCACGCCCACAATGTTTTTGCCTATATCGTGTACGTCGCCTTTTACTGTAGCCAACAAAATTTTACCGTTACTGCTGCCTTGGTCTTTTTCAAGCTCGATGTAGGGATTAAGATAAGATACCGCCTTTTTCATCACGCGGGCAGACTTAACCACTTGCGGCAAAAACATTTTTCCTTCACCAAACAAATCCCCTACTACATTCATGCCATCCATCAATGGCCCTTCGATAACGTGTAGGGGTTTTTCTGCTATAAGACGAGCGGCCTCGGTATCTTCTTCTATAAAGTCCATGATACCGCGTACCAAAGCGTGCTCCAGACGCTTGTAAACCGGCAATTCTCGCCATTCAAGGTTGTCTTTGACTACGACTTTACCGTCACCTTGATATTTGGGCGCTAGCTCTAAAAGCTTATCCGTAGCTTGATCATGACGATTTAGGATCACGTCCTCCACGGCTTCTTTTAACTCTGGGGGAATTTGATCGTACACTTCCAGTTGTCCGGCATTCACAATGCCCATATCCATACCGGCTTTAATAGCATGATATAAAAACACCGAGTGCATGGCTTCACGTACTGAATTATTGCCACGAAAAGAAAAAGAGACGTTTGATAAGCCACCCGATACGTGAGCATGGGGCAAGTTTTGACGAATACGCCGAGTAGCATTGATAAAATCTACCGCATAATTGTTATGTTCTTCAATCCCTGTTGCCACAGCGAAAATATTCGGGTCAACGGTCTTCAGTATCGGCTTGGCCTTTCTCGTCAAATGCCATGACCACTGTGGCCGCACCATAACGTTTTAACAGCTTAGCTTGATACAGAAAGTTTTCTTCACCTTCTTTTAAGCTAATTGAGTTAACAATGGCCTTACCTTGCACACACTTTAAACCGGCTTCAATGACCGTCCATTTGGATGAATCAATCATGATAGGCACCCGAGAAATATCAGGTTCAGAAGCAATCAAGTTTAAAAAGCGCGTCATAGCCGCTTCAGAGTCCAACATGGCTTCATCCATGTTGATATCTATGATCTGCGCACCGTTTTCGACTTGCTGGCGAGCCACATCTAGAGCTTTTTCATAATCATCGTCAAGGATCAAACGTTTAAACATGGCAGAGCCGGTGACGTTGGTTCGTTCACCTACATTGATAAAATTTGCTGAGGCCTTCGCTACGACGTGAATGGGTTGCTCAATATCTATTTCATTTATACTCATCACAACCGCCTAATGAACAAAAGGTTCTAAACCAGACAGGCGCATTTTCACCTCTCGTTGTACTATTTTACGAGGCACGTAATCTTTTACCGCATCAGCCATGGCCGCAATATGTTGTGGCGTGCTGCCACAACATCCACCCACAATATTTAATAAGCCTGACGCTGCCCACTCTCTAATGTGCTCAGCCATCTCATCACTTTCCAAATCGTATTCACCAAACTCATTAGGTAAACCAGCATTAGGATGCGCGGAGACAAAACATTCGGACACTTGGGATATTTCATCCACATATTGGCGCAATAAATCAGGGCCTAAGGCGCAATTTAAGCCAAAAGAAAACGGTTCGACATGATTCATCGAATAATAAAAAGCTTCAGCCGTTTGACCAGACAAGGTGCGACCAGAGGCATCGGTAATGGTGCCAGAAATCATCACTGGCAACTTCATCCCCAGTTCATCAAAAACGGTCTGCACGGCAAATACCGCTGCTTTAGCATTTAAGGTATCAAAAATGGTCTCCAGCATGATCAAATCTGCACCACCTTCAATCAGTCCATGAGTGGCTTCTACGTAAGCTTCAACCAACTCATCAAAGGTAACGTTTCGTTTAGCTGGGTCGTTTACATCAGGGGAAATAGAGGCTGTGCGACTAGTCGGCCCTAATACACCTGCGACAAATCTAGGTTTATCCGGTGTTTGCGCGGTAAATTTATCGGCTGCTTTTTTAGCTAACTTTGTCGCTTCAATATTTATCTCTTTGGCCAATTCCTGCATATTGTAATCGGCCATGGAGATAGTGGTGGCATTGAACGTATTGGTTTCAATAATATCGGCACCCGCTTCAAGATAGGCGCAGTGAATGTCATAGATCATCTTGGGCTGACTCAATACTAATAAATCGTTATTACCTTTCACATCAGAATGCCAATCAGCAAAACGTTCACCACGGTAATCCTGTTCTTCTAATTTATGTTCCTGGATCATGGTGCCCATGGCACCATCAAGCAACAAAATACGCTTGTTTGCTGCTTCAATCAGTTGTTCTTCTCGTTGTCTTGGGGCCATTCGCTGACTCAATGTCATTCCTCTTCACTCTTACGCTATATAAATTAACTTTTTTACTCAGAAAGCTGAGTCAAGTCATAAGGGGTATTTTGGTAAACGTAATAGTTCAACCAATTAGTAAACAATAAGCTGCCATGAGCTCGCCAACTGACCATAGGATCTTTACTTGGATCATTATCAACAAAGTAGTTTACTGGGATTTGCGGCTGACCATTAGTCGATAAATCTCTTTGGTATTCTTGTTTTAAACTCTCAGGATCGTACTCTGGATGCCCAGTAACAAACACCAAACGTTTATCCTCAGACGCGACTATATAAGCCCCACCCTCATCCGACTGAGCCAATACATTCAGTCCAGGTATAGAGGCGTAGTCCGCCATGCTTATTTCACCATAACGTGATTGCGGCGCGTAAAAGGCTGGATCAAAACCTCTCAGTAATTCATCCTGCTCATTTTGCACGAAGTGGCGATAAACACCGCTTAACTTTTGCTCCCGAAGCGCCCTATTCTTGCCGAAAAAATGATAAATAGCGGCATGAGCCGCCCAACACGAAAATAAAGTAGACTGCACATGCCGCCGAGCCCAATCCATAATGACTGTCATTTTTTCCCAATACTTCACATCCTGATAGGCCAAGTGCGCTAAAGGCGCACCAGTGACAATTAAGCCGTCATACTTTTTATTGGCAACATCATCGAAATTCACATAGAAATTATCCATATGGGCGACTGGCGTGTTTTTAGGTGCTTGCTTATCAATACGAATTAAATCAATGTTAATTTGCAAAGGTGTATTCGAGAGTAAACGTAAAAACTGCTCTTCAGTTTCCATTTTATTCGGCATCAAATTCAAAATACCCACTTCCATAGGCCTGATATCTTGCGTCGCGGCACGCTGGTTATCCATGACAAAGATTTTTTCTTGGTTCAGCACGTTTTGTGCAGGTAAGTTACTTGGAATTCTAATCGGCATAACGATTCTAAGGCTAAAAGTGATGCAAACAAATTTGGCTTAATACACTAAAAAAGTCAACATCTTTACGTCTAGACGTCTAAATGAAAAAGTATAGAAATATGAAATTTAGTATTAGACAGGTAAAATCACTCGCAAATTAAACTGAAAAAAGTTGGGCACGTTATTTTTGGCTATTGTGCAGATTGAACAATAGTTCGGCCTCCGCCGCAGGCATATCACATTCACGCATCACGTCTTCGAGACTAGCGCCTTGGCTAATGAGCTTAGCACCTTTGCTGTAGAAGCGACTTTGCGGATCTTGTTCAACTAAGTTTTCGGTTAAGTTTTGTTGGGCTGACTGTAAATTATCAACTTGCTGCACCAGCTCTTTGACGCGGCTAATCACACCATAATTACCGCTACGGATTTCATGTAATTCTTCATTCAGGTTATTCACCGTTTTGCTTAATTCTGACAGCGAATCACTTTGTGATAAAATGCTTTCACGTTGGGTGTTATGACGTTTAAACAACACGATCAAAAACGTTAAACAAACAATGGAGACAATCAATGCTAAAAAGCTTAGTAATAATGGAAAACTCATAATCATCTCTAAAAGGACAACAAAACACGTTTCAATATAACGTAAGCAGCGATACTACGCCTTAGTAAAACGTGCGGCCTAAGTTTGCACTTAGATATTGGTTATTTCGGTCCACTCTTCGTCACTGAGTAATTTATTTAAGTCAACAAGGATCAGGAGTTGTCCGTCCCTGTTACTCACGCCCTGAATAAACTTGGCACTTTCTTCGGTACCCACATTTGGAGCACTGTCTATTTCTGAAGAACGCAGATATACCACCTCAGCGACACTGTCGACAAGAATACCCACCACTTGATCATCAGACTCAATAATCACTATACGGGTATTGTCTGAAATATCAGAAGAAGGTAAGCCAAATCGCGAACGGGTATCGATAACAGTGACAACGTTACCCCTAAGGTTAATTATCCCTAAGACATAACCTGGAGCGCCAGGTACTGGAGCAATTTCGGTATGACGTAGTACTTCTTGTACCTGCATAACATTAATACCGTATGTCTCTTCACCTAATTTATAAGTCACCCACTGCAGGATTTCATCACCGTTTGCGGCTACTGTATTACTTGAATTTTTGTCGTCACTCATTCCCATTGCTCCGGCCTAAAATAGGCTAATCGTTACTGCTTAAACCTTGCTTCAACATGTTAATCAACTGCTGCACATTCACCAAGGCACACATTTTCTTTTTAACCATTCCAGATAACCAAGGGCGACTAGCTTCAACATTTCGCCATTTCACTTCATCTGGTAACAATGTCTCGGTGGCAATCAAGCTTTCACA
>QIJM01000374.1 GCA_003232445.1 Paraglaciecola arctica | reverse complement strand
CGGATATCTTCGATTATCTCTTTACTGCTGTTTAATGGCATAGTCTGTTGTCTTCTTTTAAATTTTGTTGAGGCCGTTGTTTTCGCCCTTGAAGCGAATCCATTCAGGTGAACCGTACTTTACTTCAAATAGCCGTTTTCTGCTAAAAACGCCATGCTGATATCTTTTTTATCATTGTCACTTGATTGGTGTGCTGCCTTATCACCCAACATCAATCTCTCAAGATAACGAGCGATAACATCCACTTCTAAATTGACTTTAGTACCTGCTTGATAGAGGCCAACAATGGTTTCCTGTAAACTATGAGGAATAAGGGTCAATAAAAATTTAGCGCCATCGACCTGGTTCACAGTTAGGCTCACGCCATCCACCGTAACCGAGCCTTTTTCAGCTAAATATTTAGCTAACTCATCAGGGGCTTTAACCCAAATTTCAACGTAACGGCCAACAGGCGCAATAGATAACACTTCACCCACACCGTCCACATGGCCACTGACAATATGTCCACCTAGACGACTATTTGCTTGTAAAGCTTTTTCAAGGTTAACCTTGCTACCTGCTTGATAACTGGCAAAGCCAGTGCGTTTAATGGTTTCGTGTGATACATCAGCGCTAAAGCCGTTTTTCGACATAGCCACTACCGTTAAACACACACCATTATTAGCAATACTGTCACCCAAAGACACATCACTCATATCCAGCTTGTTAGTTTTAATAGACAACCTTATGTCTTCACCAGAAGGTACTAAACCTTCAATAAGACCCACATCTTCTATAATTCCGGTAAACATAATCTCTCGATATATTTGTTGATGGTTAAGCTAATGGTTTAATGCTTAAAGAGCGCAGTCATTTTGATATCGTCACCCACTTGCCTAATATCAGTCCAAGTCAGGTCAATCACCTTATCCATCACTTCAGTTGGCATAGTATCAAACAGGTTTTGCCCTGCGCCTCCTATCAATTTAGGCGCTTGATACAAAATCAATTCATCAATCAATTTATTTTGTAATAACGCACCTGCAAGTTTAGCTCCCGCTTCAACCCAAATGTAATTCAACTGCATCTCACCTAACTTGCTCATCACTTTACTTAAGTCTAACTTATTACCGTTAAAAGGCGCTTGCCATTGACTCACATGCCTTTCAAATTGGTGTTCACTGGGTCGACCATTAATAAGCAGAACATTGCCTGCGAGGTTGCATTCAAAAGGTTGTAGACAAGTTAAAGATGTCGGTAACTGATTACGCCCATCCAACAATACTCTTAATGGTTGGCGTAAGTCTTTTTGTGCTAACACATCAGCAGCTAAGTTAAGTTCAGAATATCGCACATTCAACATCGGATTATCTGCTGTTACTGTGCCAGAACCCGATAAAATAGCGCAGCTTCTGGCGCGGTGCCTTTGCACATCTTGCCTTGCCAGCGGGCCAGTGATCCACTGACTCAAACCGTTTGCTAAAGCTGTTTTACCATCCAAACTGGCCGCCAATTTTACCGTGACCCAAGGTTTGCCGGTACGCATGCGTTTAATAAATCCACGGTTAAGTTGTTCAGCTGCCGCTTGCAACAAACCATGTTCGGTTTTGATGCCAGCTTCTTGTAACCTTGCTAAACCATTACCGGATACCAGAGGGTTAGGATCAACCATAGCCGCCACTACCCTAGTGACACCTGCGGCGATTAACGCATCTGCACAAGGCGGTGTTCTAGCATAATGATTACAAGGCTCTAGCGTAACGTAGGCAGTGGCACCTTTGGCTATGGCTCCTTTGGAAGAAGAACGCGCTTGTTCCAAGGCATGTACTTCTGCATGAGGCATACCCGCCTTTTTGTGCCAGCCTTCACCCAGAATGACACCTTGGCTATCGCTAATAACACAACCCACATTAGGATTAGGAGCAGTGGTATATACACCACGTTTGGCTAGTTGAATAGCACGAGCCATCATTTGATGATCTGTTTTAGAAAATTGAGTCACGAGTTACCAATAAAAAAAGGGAGCAATTAAAGACAATCACTAGAGCAGACTTAGTCGCCCAACCGTGCAATCTCTTCGCCAAATTCACGAATATCTTCAAACGAACGATAAACAGACGCAAAACGCACATAAGCGACTTTATCTAGTTCTTTCAATGCATCCATAATCAAATTACCGAGAAATTCACTGCTGACTTCGCGCTCACCTGTGGCACGTAAAGAAGATTTCAGGCGACTGATACACTGCTCCACTTGCTCTGTGCTGACAGGGCGCTTTTCTAACGCACGCTGCAAACCGGCTCGTAACTTATCTTCGTTAAAAGGTTCACGAGAGCCATCACGCTTGACGATTCTAGGCATAACTAGTTCAGCCATCTCAAAGGTGGTAAAACGCTCTTTACATACTGTGCACTCTCTTCTGCGCCTCACTTGGCTACCATCAGACACCAGACGGGAATCGATTACTTTAGTTTCTTGTACAGAACAAAATGGGCAAAACATAAATAATTTCAAATTAGCAGTAATGAATACCGCTAAATTAACAAAATTCCAGAGCCAGTCATACTATAAGCAATAAAAAGCAATAAAAAAGCCGACTTTCGTCGGCTTTTTTATGTCAATCTAGCGATAACTTAAGCGTAAACAGGGAATTGCTCACATAACGCAACCACTTCACATTTCACACGTTCAATCACAGATTCATCATTGATATTATCCAACACATCACAAATCCAATTGGCCACTTGTTTGGCTTGTTCTTCTTTAAAACCACGGCGAGTAATGGCTGGCGAGCCAAGACGTAAACCACTAGTGACAAAAGGTGAACGTGGATCGTTGGGCACTGAGTTTTTATTCACAGTGATGTTGGCACTGCCTAACGCAGCATCCGCATCTTTACCTGTGTACTCTTTGCCAATTAGGTCGAGTAAGAACAAATGGTTTTCTGTGCCACCCGAAACCACTTTATGCCCGCGCTCTTGTATCACCGCGACCATAGCTTTGGCATTGAGCACCACTTGCTGCTGATAGACTTTAAACTCAGGCTCTAGAGCTTCTTTAAATGCAACCGCTTTAGCAGCAATCACATGGCACAAAGGACCACCTTGGTTGCCGGGGAATACTGAGCTATTCAGCTTTTTGTAAATAGCTTCATCACCACAAGCTGATAAAATCAAACCGCCGCGAGGCCCAGCCAAAGTTTTATGAGTAGTAGTCGTCACAACATGAGCATGAGGAAGCGGACTAGGATATACACCTGCCGCCACCAAACCAGCAACATGAGCCATATCCACTAACAAGTAGGCACCCACTTTATCCGCAATTTCGCGGAATTTCTGCCAATCAACTATGCCTGAATAAGCGGAGAAACCAGCGATAATCATTTTAGGCTTATGCTCAAGTGCTAAGGCTTCGACTTGTGCCATATCAATTTCGCCGGTATCAGGATGCAAACCGTACTGCACAGCGTTATAGGTTTTACCTGAGAAATTAACGTGTGAACCGTGAGTCAAGTGACCACCGTGAGCCAAGCTCATACCTAATACCGTATCGCCTGCATTGATCAATGCCATAAACACAGCAGTGTTAGCTTGTGAACCCGCATGTGGCTGTACGTTGGCATAATCACAACCAAATAATTGTTTAGCCCGTTCAATCGCTAAATCTTCAGCAATATCTACATATTCACAACCGCCGTAATAACGTTTGTGTGGATAACCCTCTGCATATTTATTGGTAAGCTGAGAACCTTGAGCTTCTAAAACACGTGGGCTGCAATAGTTTTCAGAAGCGATCAATTCAATGTGATGCTCCTGACGTTGGTTTTCATTTTGAATTGCTTGGAACAATTCAGGGTCAAAATCAGCAATATTCATATCACGTGTTAGCATCACTTTTCCTCAACTATACGGTGGTT
>QIJM01000157.1 GCA_003232445.1 Paraglaciecola arctica | reverse complement strand
GACTTTGGCACCGATCCTACAGACAACCCCGACGTGTTTATCCCGCAGGCACTCAGTGACTGGAACCTTTTCACTCCGACTTCCAGCTTGAATGGTGACACTTTGGGCAGTTTTCCTGAAATTAACCAGTTGCGTGATTATTTATTTAGTAACATAGAACAAGTTAGGGAGTTCAGAGATGATAGCACTACAGCAGCTGTTAACAAAATATTTTAGCGGCATATGTCATGGCGACAATTGATGTGAGTGACGAACTGCGGATCATTAGCGGAATACGCGTGGAGCAAACTAAATTTGACGGAGGGGCATTTGTCACACAACGAGTTAATATTAGTGGTGATTTAGACGAAACATTTGAAGACTCACTTCTAGGTTTAACCTTCGTGGAGAGTGAAAAAAAGTACACTGACGTACTGCCAAGCTTGCACGTTCGATATGAGCCTAACGAGGATATTATTGTCAGAGCATCCTATACGCAAGCGGTTCAACGGCCTTCCTTTGTTGCCAATATTCCACGAGAAGATATTGTCGTTGAGATAGACGGTGATGATTTGGACGATTTCGAAGTTGAGGTCGAAATTGAAGCGGGTAACCCTGAGCTTGAAGCTGCGGATGCGTCACGTGGTATCCAAATGACTTAACCTATTTCTCTATTGGTGTTTTTTATAAGGAGATTGATAACTTTTTTGTCCGAGCAACTATCAATGACGCTTCTGCTATTTCAGCCTTGGGCTTCACGGGTGGCGATATTCAAATTGCAGATGGCGATGGCAACCTAGTGACATTCGATGGAACGTATGATGAGCTTAGAGTCACCTTAAATGGCGATAGTGCCACAGTATCCGGTATAGAGATGTCTTACTCACAGAAGTTTCTAAACGGCTTTTTCATTGATTCTAATGTGTCATTTATGGACAGCGAAGCCAACTTAGGTGAGCCTCGTCCAGATGAGAAGTTAGCTTTACCAGAACAAGCAGACGGTACCGCTAAATGACAAACTATCATTGCGCACCTCTTGGAACTGGCGAGATGAGATATTGAAGGAAGTGAGTGATGAACCTTTTGAGGATCAGATCGAGGAGGCTTACGGCTCTATCGATATCAATATTAAGTATAAGTTTGCAGACAATTATCAGATTTTTTTTGCAGCCATCAATATTACAGAAGAACAAGATGTGAGTGTGTACAGAGGTGACGAAAGCACAGGTCGCTTATTTGAAAAAATAGAGGAATGGGGCACTACTTATAAATTAGGTATTAGTGGGAATTTTTAGATATATTAGTGTGAACTAATTAACCTTCTAAGGGGGGCATGCCGTTTTAATGCATGTTGTTACCCCCTTGATATAGCTAATATTAAACTGGTAAATATGAATATAAATCGCAGAAAATTTGTTAATTCTAGCTTGGCTGTAGCTGCCGCGCTTGGTGTGTCTCCTGCATTGTTTGCGGGGCAGGATAGCTTAGGCAATAGTGTAGACAATGCCCAGACCAATATTCGGTTAGGGGTTATTGGAATGGGCTCTCGTGGTTCAGGCCTGGCAAAAATTATTAAAACATTGCCTGGCGTATCACTTAATGGTGTGTGTGATGTATTAAATTTTAGGTTAACGAAGGCTGGCGACAGCCTTAGTATGCCCGAACAAAAACGCTACACCGATTACCGGGCAATGTTAGATCAAAAAGATATAGACGCCGTTCTTATCGTTACACCTTTTAGTATGCATCACACAATGGCGCAGGACGCCATTGCGGCGGGTAAACACATATACTGTGAAAAAACGATGTCGTCGGGAATTGATAACACTAAAGCGTTAGTGGCGGCGGCTTCTAAGGCATCTTCGTTAGTGTTTCAGACGGGTCATCAATTCAGAAGTGCACCCAAGATGAAAAGTGCCCTTAACTATATTAAATCTGGATATCTGGGGCAAATTGCGGAAGTGAGGTGTCATTGGAATCGGAATGATAATTGGCGCCGTGATGTGCCAGATCCATCGCTAGAGCGACAAATAAATTGGCGTATGTATAAAGAGTATTCAGGTGGTTTAGTGGCTGAATTATGTTCTCATCATATAGATATTGTTAACAATATAGCCGACGCTACACCCACTAGAGTGATGGGAATGGGTGGTATTGACTTTTGGAAGGATGGTCGAGAAACCTTCGATAACGTACAAGTTTTAACTGAATATGCTTCAGGCATGAAGGCTAATTATTCTTGTTTAACAAACAATTCACTTGACCAGAGTGGCATTAGAGTACTTGGCAGTAAAGGCACCATGAATATAGGCCTTTCAGATATCACTGTGTGGTCAGACAAAATAGAGGAACAGATTAAGAGGGGCACCGTAGATGGTGTTTCTGGGGCTACAGTGCACACCTGGAAAGAAAAGAAAGGCGTGCTGTTACCTAATGATACAGAAAGTCCAAGTTGGTATGCTTTAAACGATTTTAAACAAGCAATAGTAAACGGTAAACAACCTGTATCTTCAGTAATAAGTGGTGCGAACGTATCGATTGTAGTGCAAATGGCGCTTAATGCATTGCACAATGGAAGTATTCAAAAATGGGAAAAATCATATGCAATTTAAAACTCGAAATACCTTTGGAACTAAGACTTTATTGGTTTCATTCAGCTTAATATGGCTATTGTTTGTAGCTCCAACATCTAACGCTCAAGAATGGAAAGCATTGTTCAATGGCAAAGACTTACAA
This sequence comes from Paraglaciecola arctica, assembly GCA_003232445.1. Taxonomy (GTDB): domain Bacteria; phylum Pseudomonadota; class Gammaproteobacteria; order Enterobacterales; family Alteromonadaceae; genus Paraglaciecola; species Paraglaciecola arctica_A. The sequence goes on along the minus strand of QIJM01000157.1, from coordinate 2,574 downwards.
GGGTGGCAAGCACTCAATGGTAACGCTGAATATGTGGTTAAAAATGGTGAAATAGTAGGTACATCTAAACTGGGTATACCCAACTCTTTTTTGGCTACATCTGCGTCTTATTCTGATTTTATTTTAGAGTTTGATGTCTGGATAGATAACTCATTGAACTCGGGCGTACAAATTCGTAGTCATAGTTTGCCTGAATACAAAAACGGCAAAGTGTTTGGCTATCAAGTTGAAATTGACCCGAGTAGTCGTGGCTTCTCCGGTGGTATTTATTATGAAAGCAAGCGCAAGTGGCTTTATCCGTTAACGGAAAATAAACCCGCTAGTCAGGCCTTCAAACATGGCAGTTGGAATAAGATACGCGTACAAGCGATTGGCTCTCACATTCAAACGTGGGTTAATGGTCAAATGGCTTCTAGACTGGTGGATGAATACAACTCGAGTGGCTTTATCGGGCTGCAAGTACATAGTATTAAGCGAGATGAACAAGCAGGTAAGCAAGTTAAATGGCGAAATATTAGAATACTAACCAGCAATTTAGCTGAATATGCACTGCCTGCTGATCCAAAGGTTAAAGAAATAAGTTATTTGGTCAATAAGCTTTCTGAATATGAAGTTCGCCAAGGTTATAGACTATTGTGGGACGGGAAATCAAGTGCCGGTTGGCGAGGCGCGAAGAGTGATAGTTTCCCGTCTTCAGGCTGGAATATTGAAGACGGTGTGCTGACCATATTAGCGACCGATGGCGGTGAATCAACGGGGCCTGGTGATATTATTACAGTTGACAAATTCAGTGATTTTGAATTGATTGTTGACTTCAAAATGACCAAAGGGGCAAATAGTGGGATTAAATATTTAGTTGACCCAAGTTTAAATAAAGGGGCGGGTTCAGCCATTGGCCTAGAGTTTCAAATCCTTGATGACAAGCTACACCCAGATGCTAAACAAGGTGTATTAGGCAATCGAACACTAGGTTCAGCATATGATCTTATCACTTCAGAAAACCTCTCCTTTGGCGGTGCTAAGCATCGGTTATTTAAGGGCTTAGAGCATTGGAATAGAGCCAGAATTATCGTCAAGGGTGGCAAAGTTGAACATTGGCTCAACGATATTAAAGTCGTCGAATTAGACAGGTACTCACAGATATTTGGAGCACTGGTGAAGTATAGTAAGTATCAGAAATGGCCTGACTTTGGGCGCTTGTCGCAAGGGCATATTTTGTTGCAAGACCATGGTGACACTGTTCATTTTAGAAGTATAAAAATCAAAGAGTTCTAAAGCATACGTTAACAAATCACCTGAGTTACGAGGAGGAAATAAATAATGAGCAAAGAAAATGTGTCGAGAAGAGGGTTTATAAAAGGCAGTAGCGCAATGGCCGTTAGCGGCGCCGCTATGTTATCTAGTGGATTATTGGCAGGTATGTCGGCTAAGAGCTATGCACGTATTATTGGCGCTAACGAGCGTATTAATTGCGCAGCTGTAGGTGTAAATGGACGAGGTAATGCACTGATTAGAGCGGCTATGGCACAAGCTAATACCCATGTGATTTCATTGTGTGACGTTGACAGCAGAGCAATAGAAAAAGCAAAAAGTGAGCATTTAACTCCTCACAATATAGAAACACAGGATTATGTTGATTACAGAGAGCTGTTAACCAATAAAGACATCGATGCAGTGCTTATTGCTACCCCTGAGCATTGGCATGCGCCTATGGCGTTAATGGGGCTGCAAGCAGGTAAGCATGTTTACCTCGAAAAACCCACTAGTCATAATCCCGCCGAAGGCGAAATGTTAGTTGCTGCGCAAAAGAAATATAAATCGCTTATTCAAGTAGGCACTCAACAACGCTCGGCCCCCACCTCTATTCAAGCTATACGAGAAATTCAAGAAGGCATTATAGGTAATGTTTACTATGGCAAAGCTTTCTATTCAAATGCACGTAAAAGCATAGGCTTTGCAAAAGAAGCGCCCGTACCTGAATGGTTGAATTGGGACTTGTGGCAAGGCCCAGCGCCGCGCGAAAGCTATAAAGATATAACGGTACTCATGAAATTGACATATGTCGTTGGGCAATGGGCGTTACTTTTCCTAAATCAGTTTCTTCTTCAGGTGGACGTTTTCACTTTAATGATGATTGGCAATTTTACGATACACAAAATGTTAATTATGAATACGCTGAGGGTAAGATGATTACCTGGGAAGGTCGTAGTTGCAATTCATTCCCGCAATATGGTCGAGGTCGAGGTGCTGTGCTTCATGGTACTGATGGCAGCATTATTTTGGATCGAAATCAATACACTTTATTCGACAAAAGTGGCAAACAAGTCAAACAAGTCAAAGAAGCAGAGAAAAGCGCGACAACTGATGTGTTAGGAATAGGTTTTTTAGATTTACAGCATATGAAAAATTTTGTTAATGCCATTAGAATAAATGAAACATTGCGTGCACCTATAGATGAAGGCGTGATTACTAACCAATTATGTCATTTAGGAAATTATTCCCAGCAGCTAGGGAGAACACTTAATCTTGACACGAAAACAGGGCGAGTTATTAACGACAAAGAAGCCATGAAAT
>QIJM01000318.1 GCA_003232445.1 Paraglaciecola arctica | reverse complement strand
AAAACCAAAACCATCCCTAGCATTTTATCAGCTCTCTGAGCCAATCTAGAAAATGGGTGCTGGCCCGTTTCGGGCTTCAATACCTGATAGTGAAGTGGCTCAGTTTTGGACTGGTGTTGACAATTTCTATTTCAAGCTCATTACGGGACTGGAATAAACTTCCATAATACACGAGTTAAAACTCCCATAATTTATTAACGAATAAGAAACAAATAATATTAAACTGATAAAGAGGCAAGCCAATCAAGTTAGAAAAACATGATGAAAATAACAGGTAACCCTGGAAAGATTTTAGACTGACTAGGACAAGGTAGAAAATACCGTTTGGGTGTTAAGCAAAATCTTTTTACGGAACTCATCAAGGTCAGAGATTAAGATTTATCGAATATCTCACAAGTAGGCCGAACATATGTCCGAAACCATTATTTTAATTGTGTAAATGACTTGACCAGACGGGGGCGTTCATATATGTCCTAATATATCTTCGTTGCAAATACTTTATTGGTTAAACACTAATTAATCTTGTGGTATTATCTACATAGTATTTTTTAGTCTGAAAAAATTATGAAAAAAATTTATATTAGTTATTCACTAGTTTTGAAACTTATGGCTTTGGTTTTGATATCTTTGATTAGTATCAAAGGGGTACATGCTGCAATAATCGAAATTGGCCCGAATGACAATATTAAAGCCACCGTTGATGCTATGCAGCCTGGAGATATACTAGAACTGAGAAGTGGAAACTATATTTTGACTTCTCGATTTGGAATAACTTTGAATTGTACGGCTGTTCTACCTTGTGAAATTCGCGCCAAATCAGGACATACTCCCCATATTCAGAGATTGAGTGCTGATCAAAATATAATAGATATTGAATCCAGTAACTATGTGACCTTCAGGGGGATTGAATTTAGTGGAGGGTCTCGTGGTTTACGTTTAAACGATTCCAGCTTTATTAGTTTGATAGATAATTATATTCACGATACCGGTGATGCTGCAATTACAGCTAACGATACTAATAGCATGTATCAAGATCTCAATATCCTGAGAAATCACATACGTGATACAAATGGAGCCGGAGAAGGCCTGTATTTGGGTTGTAATAACAATGCTTGTCAAGTTTTTAATAGCTTGATCGAAGGCAATTACATCCATCATACAAATGGCGCTTCAGTTACTCAAGGTGACGGAATCGAAATTAAAGAAGGTAGTTGGGGCAATATTGTTCGTGATAATGTTATTCATGATACTGGTGATCCTTGCATAATAACATACTCAACCGTTGGTAATGGTTCTGCCAATATCATTGAACGTAATATTATGTGGGGTTGTGGAGATCATGCAATTCAGAGCGCCGCCGATACAACTATTCGAAATAACATTATTTTGGGATCGGCTGCAGATGGCATCCGCAGTCAACCACATCAAAATGGAACGCCTAATAACTTAGAATTTTCACACAATATTATATTAAATACAACTGGCTCAGTGATTCGCTTGATTGACGTAACAGGAACAGTAAGCATTGCTAATAATGCCTTATATTCTCAATCTGGTGTTGCTATTAGAGCCTCTGGGATATTAACCGCTGTCACCGTGTTAAACAATATTGGGCAAGGAAGTTTAATTGGCATTAATAATGGCTTTAACAGTAATGGAGATTTGGCCGTTGATTTTGTCAATGCTTCCTATTCAGGCTCCTTGCCACAAGATGTTTTTCCAAAGACAGGATCATTGTTGATAAATTCAGCAAATGCTCAATGGAATGCAAATGATGACTTTAACCTTAACTCAAGAACTGGTAGCCTGGATGTTGGCGCCTATCGATTTCAACCCGATGGTAATCCTGGTTGGGTGCTAATAGAAGGTTTTAAACTAACAGATACTATTTTCATCAACAGCTTTGAGTAACTCCCAAATACCCAATATAGAACTAAAATTATCGACTAAATCGTAGATTTCAGACTAATATATGATTTTTAGTTTAAAGTCACTAGATTAATGATATGGGGTCTACCATCTGGATTTGTAGTTGAAAGAGCAGTAATTTAGTATTACAATAAATCTTGAGGTGAGTGTGGCTTAAGGGGTTCGTTGTCGCAAGATTAACTAGATTCTTGAATTGCCGCTCACCTCATCTACATCATCCATCGAGAATCTGCCGGAATGATACCAGCTAATTTAGCCGTGACTCTGATATGTAGACGTGAATAGATGGATCAAATTTGAACGTCGAAGGCGACGCGTAGCGGGATTTACAGGGACGTAAATCATAATGGTAAATATGTCAATTTGGGACATTATTTTATCCTTGATCCAACCCCGTCGGTGATCACAATTATTGCCTGAGTATTTATCTTCTCCACAGTGTCAACACACAGATAAATGCTCGCCTTACACATCGCACATAACAGTGGTAATAAGGCGTATCATTCAGGCTGATTAACTGTTTTCTGGCTACTGTCATATATGTTTCAAGTATTGATTGCTTCAAGTCTATTATAGAATAGGGTTTTTGTTAATAATATTATGGATGTCCTTGAGCCTATAGCCTATAGCCTATGAACCTATGAATCTATTGAACCTCCCTTGAATCTCCTTAACATTAAGACTTCCGCTATTTGATTGCACGTCACAAAAGTCTCTATCAAATTTTAAACTATTAAATGATTTGTACGTCAAATATACGTATGTTACAATAAAATCGTTCAAAACAAAATACTAACCATGATTGCTAAAACAGAACTAACCATGATTGCTAAAACAGAACGAATTGAGGCGCGATTTTTACCTGAAGTGAAGCGTATGGCAGAGCGAGCAGCTTTGCTTAATGGCATTACTTTGACTGATTATTTGGCAAAACTAGTATGTGAAGATGCACCTAAGACTTTGAAATTTCACAATGAAATCACTTTGGGCAATCAACAGTTTGATAACTTCCTGCAAGTTTGTGAAGCTGAAGCTGGTTATGAGCTCAGTGATGAAATCAAACAAGCGGCTAATCGTTTAGAAAAGGAAGGGTTTTGAAGGAATAATTGTGAAGCTTTCGCAAAAGTTTTTTGCTGTAGAAAGCAGCAAACACCTCATAAAAAAATTTGATTGTGGCAAAACAGATATGAATCAGTTTTTATCTCGTTTTGCAGTTAAACACGCCAAATTAGGTTTAAGCCGCACAATGGTGTTAACTGTTGATGATGAAACAAACAATAAAGATCATGTCGCAGCTTACTATACTATTGCAGCATCCAATGTTATTAGAAATGCTATTCCTACAAATCAAAGTTTACCGCATTATCCTATCCCAGTTGCTTTGCTGGCTCGATTGGCAGTTGATGTTGATTTTCAAGGCAAGAACTTAGGTGAAAAAACATTAGTCTATGCATTACGCCATGTGGTGCGTTTATGCGATAGAGGCTTGCCCGCCTATGGATTGGTGCTTGATGTTTTGGATGATGGTGCATTGGGGTTTTACCAAAAATTCAACTTTTTGCATGCCTTTTCCGATAATCCGATGCGTTTATTTGTGCCAATGGATGTATTGCGCCAGTTGTAATTACTATTTCAAATTTTAGAAGGATGATTAAACAAAGTCATCACCCAATGTTTATGGATATGCGTATGTCAAAAGATAGTTCCTAGATGAATTAATACAGCTACGACGAACAAATACAGGTACACCGAACATTACAAAACTTCTAATGGTCATTTATATTCCTAACATATTAAAACCCATAATCAAAACTCACGCCAATATGCCTAGGAGCCCCAAAAGATACTCGTCAAATTCTTTTGTGACATATGCTGGTAAGTACCTGCCATGGCTTGCTAGCTCAGCTTGAAACTCAGGCCAGTACTCCTGAACGACCTGGTAGAGTAAAGTCGTTTCGGGCCGGTGGCGGATGTATACCGCAGC
>QIJM01000142.1 GCA_003232445.1 Paraglaciecola arctica | reverse complement strand
AAAAATATCGCCTTACTATTGAAACCGCTTTATACCAATCCATCCTATTTATGGGTCGGGCTTAATCCTGTTACCTTGAGTAATTTATTATGCATATTTAGCAAAATAAAGCTCAAACTCCTGTTTGAGCTTTTAATAGAAATGATTATAACTTAGCTAGCCCAGTTTATCGATTAGACCAAAATCTTACTTATTGCATGGCTGTAATTGCCAAATTTTTTCCACATAATCTTTGATTGAACGGTCTGAGGTAAACTTCCCCATACGTGCTGTATTGAGTATCGCCATTTTCGCCCAGGCCGACTTATCACAATAGGCTTTATCGGCTCTTTGTTGTGCATCTGAATAAGACTCAAAATCAACCAAGACTTTGTAAGGGTCTCCGCCCTCTAATAAACTATGTTTGATTGACGCTAATGCACCAGGTTTACCTGGTGTAAAATAGTCAGTTTCAAGCCAATCTAAAACTGCTTTGATTTCTTTATTGTTGTAGTAGAAATCGTAAGGGTTGTAGCCAACTTCATCAAGTTCATGCACTTCATTTACATTTAAACCAAAAATGAAAATGTTTTCGTCACCTACTTCTTCGGCTATCTCAATATTTGCACCGTCTAATGTGCCCACTGTTAAGGCACCATTGAGTGATAATTTCATATTTCCTGTACCTGAGGCTTCTAGACCCGCAGTGGAAATTTGTTCAGAGATATCAGCAGCAGGGATCACTTTCTCAGCCAAACTAACGCGGTAATTAGGTAAAAACACCACTTTGATTTTGCCGTTTACCCGTTTGTCATTATTCACTTTTTCGGCCACTTGGTTGATGGCATAAATAATGTCTTTAGCCAACTTATAACCAGGAGCGGCTTTAGCGCCAAATAAAAATACTCTTGGTTGCATATCGTAACTAGAGTCTTCTAACAAACGGCGATATAGCGCCATGATATGTAAAAGGTTGAGGTGTTGGCGTTTATACTCATGTAAACGTTTAATTTGTACATCAAAGATAGCCTTAGGATTGATTTTTATACCCGTTAACGCTAATACCTCTTTTGCCAGCGCCACTTTGTTTTCATGCTTTATTTTCATAAATTGTTTTTGAAACTTAACATTGTCGGCAAACTGACTCAGTTGCTCTAGCTTTTCTAGATGCAACGGCCAATCACTACCAATTTTTTCGTCTATCAAGGCAGATAACTTAGGATTACAAGCCTTTAACCAGCGGCGCGGAGTAATACCGTTAGTGACATTAGTTAACTTATTCGGCCACATTTTATGAAATTCAGGGAACAGGTTTTTCTTAATTAAAGACGAATGAATTTCAGCCACGCCGTTAACGGCAAAAGAACCAATCACCGACAAGTTACCCATACGTATCATTTTTTCGTTGCCCTCTTCGATGATCGACAACTTCTGCTTGATGGCATTGTCACCTGGCCACACTTTCTCAACTTCACTCATAAAGTGGTGATTGATTTCGTAAATGATTTCTAAATGCCTTGGCAGAATTTTCTCAAACATACGAGCAGGCCATTTTTCTAAGGCCTCGGGTAATAAAGTATGATTGGTATAGGCAAAGGTTTTGCTGCAAATAGCCCAAGCACTATCCCAGTCAAGCTCAGCCCTGTCCAATAAAATTCGCATCAATTCAGGTATGGCGATAGCCGGATGCGTGTCGTTCAATTGGATCACCACTTGGTCAGAGAAACGACTCCAATCATCTCCGTGGGCTCTTTTATAACGGCGGATAATATCTTTTAGCGAACAGGCACTAAAGAAATACTGTTGAATTAAACGTAGTTCTTTACCCGCTTCAGTTTCATCATTGGGGTACAAGACTTTAGAAATCGTCTCGGCTTGCACGTTTTCTTTCTGTGCATCCACATAACCACCGGCGTTAAATACATCCCAGTTGAAATAATCTGACGCTTGGCTTTGCCATAAACGCAAAACATTCACGGTTTTACCACCATAGCCCACCACGGGAATATCCCAAGGTAATCCTTTCACAATTAACCCAGGGTGCCATTCTTTTTTAATCTCGCCGCTCTCACCATATTTGGTTTCAACATAGCCATACAAAGGAATTTCTTGGATTGACTCAGGGCGGCATATTTCCCATGGGTTACCATAATCGCGCCAGCTATCTGGGCGCTCTATTTGTTCACCATTTTTGATTTCTTGGCGGAACAAGCCATGTTCATAATGTAAACCATAACCCACAGCTGGCAGATCGAGTGTGGCTAAAGAATCGATAAAACATGCGGCTAAACGCCCCAAACCTCCATTACCCAGGGCCATATCAGGCTCTTCTTCCATAATGTCAGTAAGGTTGACACCCAGTTCCTTTAAGGCTTGATCGGTTTGTTCAAATAAACCTAAATTATGCAAGTTATTGGACATCAAACGGCCCATTAAAAACTCTGCAGAAAAATAATGCACTGCACGAGTATCATTTAAATAATGAGACTTTTGAGTTTTACGCAATTGCTCCAATACATGTTCTTGCACTGATGCGCAGGTCGCTTTCCACCAAGCGTGGTTATTTGCTTTATTTTCGTCGGTGCCTAATGAGCAATGTAAATGCCTAACAATCGCATCTTTCATGGCTTTTTTGGGTAAAGAAGACGTTTTATAAACTAAATTTTTCGCACTCATATCACACCTCAAATTAGCTTTATTCTGATGTCACTTGCCCTGATGTATATTGTCTTTATCAGGTTTTAAATGACACAATAAAATTACAGATGAATTTAATGAGGTAGTTTTAGCAGGATTTCTGGCGGGAGTTTGTTAAATAAACGTAAAACAATCAAAAAAACATACGTATTCACATAAGAATACGCATATTTTCACATAAAACCAACAGTTTAGATTTGTTATTTATACATTTGCGGCTTTAAACACTTGTTCGACCAGTGCTTGGGCTTCTTTAACTAATAAATCGAGATGTTCAGAGCCATTAAAACTTTCTGCATATATTTTGTAGATTTCTTCAGTGCCTGATGGGCGCGCTGCGAACCAGCCGTTTTGTGTGCTGACTTTCACTCCCCCAATAGCCGCACCGTTGCCCGGAGCATGAGTTTGAATATTAGTGATAGTTTCGCCAGCAAGCTCGGTGGAGTGAATAACACTTTTATCCATTTTGCTTAATACTTGCTTCTGGGCGTGACTTGCCGCCACATCAATACGGATATAAACAGGCGCTGAAAACTGCTCGGTAAGCGCCTGATAATGCTCACCGGGATCTTTACCTGTTACCGCAATAATTTCAGCCGCCAACAAACACAAGATGATCCCGTCTTTGTCGGTTGCCCATGGTTTACCGTTACGGCGCAAAAATATGCCCCCTGCGCTTTCTTCACCGGCAAAACCGATTTCGCTATTCAATAACCCTTGTACAAACCATTTAAACCCTACTGGCATTTCTGCCAATTCACGGCCTAGGCCCTTCACCACACGGTCAATCATGCCGCTCGACACTAAGGTCTTACCGACTTTGATATCTTGCGGCCACTGGGTTCTGTGTTGATATAAATATTGAATGGCCACGGCTAAATAATGATTAGGATTCATTAAGCCGCTTTTAGGGGTAACTATGCCGTGTCGGTCAAAATCCGGATCATTGCCAAAAGCCAGATCAAATCTATCTTTTAATTCAATCAAACTCGCCATAGCGTATGGCGACGAGCAATCCATGCGGATTTTCCCGTCTTTATCTCGGTGCATAAAACCAAATTGCTGATCAACATTACGATTGACCACTTCGATGTTTAATCCATAACGCTCGGCAATTCGATCCCAATAACCTAAACCGGCACCACCTAAGGGATCCGTACCTAAAACTAATCCCGCCTTGGCAATGGCTTGCATATCAATCACTTGATCGAGCTGGGCTATATAATCTTCAGAAAAATCAATTTCTGTTACGTAAGCAGAGTCATAAGCGGCAGCCAAACTCATACGTTTTACGCCAGCCATATCATTACTGATGATCTCACGTCGCTGTCTGCGGGTCCACCATGAGGCGGGTTATATTTAAAGCCACCGTCTTCTGGTGGATTATGTGATGGCGTGATCACCACACCATCAGCTCGTTGTTTTGGTAAATCGACGTCATGTTGCAAATTGTGCTGCAAAATAGCATGGGAGATGACGGGTGTAGGGGTGTAACCACGATCCTCTTGTACCACTAAAGCCACACCGTTTGCGGCTAATACTTCAACCGCTGTTGAGAACGCAGCCTCAGATAACGCATGAGTGTCCATTCCCATATACAAAGGGCCAGTGATGTCTTGGTCTTGTCGAAATTCTGCCAGCGCCTGACAGATAGCGGCGATATGATTATCGTTAAAGGTATTTAACAATGAGCTACCTCGATGCCCGGACGTACCAAAAGATACCGCTTGTGTACTATCACCTTTTGTTGGTTGATTGGTGTAATAGGCGCTAATCAACTTAGCAACGTTGACCAACTGCTCTCTACTCGCGAGTTTTCCTGCTTCTGGATGAAGAGCCATAATGATCCTTATACTTTGTTAAATGTTATATATGTTCTGGTGCAATGATTGCAATCAGTTGCTCTATTTCGGATAGGTTAAAGCCCACTAACTCAGCCACCTCTTTGAGCATATTAATTTTCTTAACTGTATTGTTATTGGTGATCACCCAGTAACCGGAACCCGGTATGTTTTTAGGGTTAGTACTGCTGCCAGTCTCTAACAGAGTGTCTTTGTCATTGGCAAAATACGTTCTATTCCGTCCGCTCATGCCGAGCACTTTGATGAATTGCTGGGTATGATGTTTGTGGATAACCGATAATACCAGCAACCATCTTTCCACCATTTTAGGGATAGCCTGCAACTGTTGCCCTTCGAGTTCGTTAAACACGACCGATGCTTGACAAGCTTGCTCTGCGCCTTGACCGCCGCTGACATCATTATCTATAGAGTAAACAGACGTAGCCTGATCAACACTGATATTTTGCCCAGTTTTAAGCAGCGACTCAGGCATGACTAATCGGCGTAAAATATCCGATGCACTTTCACCGATATCTTGAGTCTGTGAAGCAATAAAGTGATACAGATCATCTTCTATTTGAATACTTTTCAT
>QIJM01000402.1 GCA_003232445.1 Paraglaciecola arctica | reverse complement strand
CTTCAGTATTTTTATCTAATACCAACCATGAAGAAGACCAGCCTTGTCACTTAAAATTAAAAGACAGCGCAGTGCCTATCACGGTTAATTTGGCACAATATGATGAGCCTGCGCAGCGTTATTGCCCTGCAGGGGTTTACGAAATCATCGAAACCGAACAAGGTGAAAAACAGCTGCAGATTAATGGCCAAAACTGCGTTCACTGCAAGACATGTGATATTAAAGATCCGACCCAAAATATTACTTGGGTAGTGCCCGAAGGTGCCGGTGGGCCTAACTATCCGAATATGTGATTTCGAGAAACTGGTGAGGAAAACCTTATTTTCATTTCTGTTTTTAGTTAGGAATTGTTAAATATTTTATGAGCGCCGTTCATTACCAAATACATTCAGACTCCCCAGATAAACCTTGGCTTATGTTAATTCATGGTTTATTTGGAAGTTTGGATAATTTATCAGCATTACGTAGGCAATTTACTGCATCATTTCAGGTGTTGTCGATAGATCTACCTGATCATGGAAAATCTGCTTTTACTCAGACCTTTAGTTTTACACAGTACGCCAAACTTATTTCTGAACTCGTTGACAGTCTCGAGATTAAACGACTCAGCATAGTCGGACATTCTTTAGGTGGTAAAGTAGCCATGCAACTTGCGCTTAATCAACATACACTAATTAGTCACTTGATCGTATTGGATATCGCACCAGTTGAATATACAGCGCGTCACTCAAATGTGTTTCAAGGCTTAAATAATGTGCTGTTAGCCGATCTCACAAGCCGTAAAGAAGCAGATTCAGCGCTGTCGAAATATATCGAAGATCGTTCAGCTCGGCAATTTTTGCTAAAAAGTTTGTATAACGAAAACGATATTTGGCAATGGCGCTTTAACTTAAAATTACTGCAAAAAGATTACGCAAAGTTATCCGCAGCTATAGAATCGGATCAGCCCTATGTAGGTTCAGTATTATTTATTAAAGGGGAGTATTCAGATTATTTGCTGCCTGAATATAGACAAGCGGTGATCCAGTTGTTTCCTAATAGTCAGTCTAAGATAATCAGTGGCACAGGCCATTGGTTACATGCAGAAAAACCCGACCAATGTGCCAAAATAATATTGGCATTTTTAACAAAGTAAATGAGAGTGCTATTACTCAGGGCAATTTTCATAGTAAAGACTCTATGCTAATATGCGCCAGATTTTTAAGTGAGTTGACCAAAGTACATGTTAAGTGACCATTATGAGCAAATTGAAGCAATAGGTTTAAACGTGACGCTTATAGGCCTGTTTCTACTGATGGCCTACGTAGTTCATGATGTACTTAAAAAAAATAACGTACCACTTATCGGTAAGGTTGTTGTGTATTTTGTACTGGTTTTAGGTGCCGCAGGATTTATATTTAAGGGCATTATGCAATGGGTTATCGACGGCTGATATCTTTAAGAGTCTAGCTTTGGTTGAAACCAGATTGAATTTTTTAAGTTGAGGAATAAGTAATAATGGCAAGTGTGGGGCTATTTTTCGGCAGCGACACTGGCAATACAGAACATATTGCTAAGATGATCCAAAAAGAATTAGGCAAAAACCTAATAGACGTAAAAGACATTGCCAAAAGCAGCAAAGAAGATATCGCTGAATTTGACCTGTTACTTTTCGGTATTCCGACTTGGTATTATGGTGAAGCGCAATGTGATTGGGATGACTTTTTTCCAGAACTCGAACTCATCGATTTTGAAGATAAATTGGTGGCGATTTTTGGCTGTGGTGATCAAGAAGATTACGCGGAGTATTTCTTAGATGCCATGGGTATGGTAAGAGATATTGTTGAAGCTAAAGGTGCTATTTTAGTAGGCCAATGGCCAACAGACAGTTATGACTTTGAAGCATCCAAGGGTATGGCCGACGAAAACCATTTTGTAGGTTTAGGGATCGATGAAGACCGCCAACCCGAACTCACCGAACAACGAGTGAAAGCGTGGTGTAAACAAGTTTATGACGAGCTTTGTTTAGCTGAATTAGGTTAAAACGTTAAAAGGGGCTTCGGCTCCTTTTTTATTGTGGATCAAAGTAAATAGTTTTTAAATCATAATAGGTACCCTATAATGACTTCACACATTTATTTGTAAGAAAGATAATGGATCAAAATAAAGAATTAAAAAAAGCGGGATTAAAAATCACCCTTCCACGCTTAAAAATCCTAGAAATATTACAACTCCCTGAAAATCAGCATATCAGTGCTGAAGACGTATATAAAATTCTAATTGATCATGACGAAGATATTGGTTTAGCCACGGTTTACCGGGTACTCAACCAATTTGATGACGCAGGAATTTTAAACCGTCATCACTTTGAAGGCGGTAAATCAGTTTTCGAAATTAGCCATAAAAAACATCACGATCATCTGGTTTGTTTGAAATGCGGCAAAGTGATTGAGTTTGAAGATGACGTTATCGAAAAACGCCAAGATGAAGTAGCCGAACGTCATAATATGAAACTCACCCATCACAGTTTATATCTGTATGGTGAGTGCGAAGTAGACTGCGACGAAGATTAATTTGTTCACGTTATAAAAATGCCGCAATTCAAGCTTTATTTTTTATAGCTTGAAGCGCTCACGCAAAAAATGCGCTATGCCATCCTTATGATTATGCCCAATCACAGCGCTCGCAGACTTTTTAATGATTGCTTTGGCATTTTCTGGAGCATAACTTTCATCAGCCAGCGCAAACATACTTAAATCGTTATCACCATCGCCAAAACAAATCACGTTGCGGGCTCCCAATTGTCTTTTTAAATTGGCAACTGCAGTGCCCTTATTCGCAAGGCAGTGATGAACATCTATCCACCTAGATCCATTGCCTTCTAGTGCTGATCCGGAGTAGGCAATTAAGTTTGCATGTGTATTGAGTTCTAACCCTATCTCGTTAATAGTATCCGCTGAACCAATCATACTAATATTAGTCACTTGGCTATCAATAGGTAATGCTTCTAAAGGCAAAAGTGTAGCTTTGCTGCTAGAAAAGTACTGAAGAACAAATTCCTTTTCTACTTCGTGACGTGTTTCAGCATGAAACATAAAATGATGATGATGATCGATGGCGTTAACAAAAGGAGTAATTCCCTGTGCAAGCGCAACGTCAATAACTGTTGAAATTTCAGCCTTGTTAAGTAGATTTTCGAGAGTAAGTTGTTGAATTCTAGGATCCCATGTTGTCACCCCATTATTGTAAATTTGAGGCAATTCAAATTCATGCCCATCTAGAATTCGCTGAGCCGAAAGCATAGTTCGCCCTGTTGCTATGGTATAGGCTATGTTTTTTTCGCTTAACAACAAAAGCGTATCTTTAGTAAAGGGCGACATTTCAGATGCATCGTTTAATAGAGTGCCATCTAAGTCAAAAAAAATAAGATCCATAACAAACACCTTTGTGACGACTAAGTCATGACATTAACACACCATTCCCATGTGCTAACAATGTTATAACTCTTTGTATTTTCTATTCGAAAGTATTGAAGAAGTTCAGCAACAAGCCACCAATTGGTTATGGACTTATAATAATGAAAGACCCAATATGGCACTTGATGGAATTACGCCAAAACAGAAATTGGCGCTAGTTGCTTAAACCTCTATTTTTAACTTCAGTTAAAAATGGGGGGATCACCCGTGTACCGTTTTGCTCACATCCTCGGCAGGCATACTTTAACCGCATCCTTCTCTAAACGCTTGCTCCACATCGCCAACCCTGTGGTATCCCAATACAGTATTTTGAGGCGTTTGCATGACTATTGAGCCATTATGATTAACCATCTTAGCTTGCACAAATTGGCTAGTCGGTGCCGTGGTGAGCACTTTTTTACCTCGCTTCGTTGGTGTTGCCAGGCCTAAGGCATGGCGGCGAGAATAAAAGGTTTGTAAATGAATGTTGTGCTGCTG
>QIJM01000614.1 GCA_003232445.1 Paraglaciecola arctica | reverse complement strand
AATGAGACCCCATGAGCTTAGTCCGCTAAGTGATTGGGGCGAATGAGTGCAGCCAACAAACAGGCAGTTTCAAGGATGACGGGTATATACCCATACCTTTTAATCCTTAAACATCAGGGTCACCACTACACCTGATTTATCTTTAAGATTATCTATTCTGATATCACCCTGGTGATATTGGGCAATGATTTTAGCGATATACAAACCTAAGCCCAAGTGAGGTTGCTCGGTGTTTTGCTGTTTGCGCACTGAGACCATGGAATCAAGTAATTGGTGCTGCATATTCTCTGGTAACAAATTGCCTTGGTTAGCGATAGTCAGTACATAACCCTGGTCACTATTGACCATTTGTAAGTTAATAGCAGAATTGTCCTCACTAAATTCAACCGCATTGGCAATGATTTTATCTAACATCTGGGCGAATAACTCAGGAGCCCCGTGAAAAGTCGAATTAGACACCGACACTTGCACATCAAACTTTCTACTGGCGTAAGCTAAACGATAACCAGCAACGCAACCTTTCAATAATTCATCTAAATCAAATGTTTCGCGATCGTTGTTTTCGATCGCTTGCTCTAATCGTGTTGCTTCGCTCATGTTTGAGAGTATTTTACTTAATCGGGTAATACCTTGTTTCGCACGGTCTACGTATTGTTTTTTCTCTGGGTTTTGTTCTTCCAGTAGCAGAATGTCTAAAGA
Source organism: Paraglaciecola arctica (assembly GCA_003232445.1). Taxonomy (GTDB): domain Bacteria; phylum Pseudomonadota; class Gammaproteobacteria; order Enterobacterales; family Alteromonadaceae; genus Paraglaciecola; species Paraglaciecola arctica_A. The sequence goes on along the minus strand of QIJM01000614.1, from coordinate 3,252 downwards.
AGAATTAACAATTGCCACAGGCGTGCGTAATTCATGAGACAAACGAGAAGACATATTCTCTAAATAAGTATTGTACTGGCTGAGTCTGCTTAACACATGGGTAAAGGTGCGGGATAAATCGCCTATCTCGTCACGGGTAGTAGAAGGTATAATATTTCCAATAATTTTACCTTGTTGATCAATCGCACTTTCGGTTTCATTTCTAAGTTTACGAATACGCCACGAAATACGTGAAGCAATTAAAAATAACGCCAATGTACTGATTAAAATAACCAGTAAAATATAATGGAATTGCTGTTCAAGCGCTTTATTTCTAAGGGTACGAATACCATTAGTGGTTTGTTCTACTACCACGGCCCCCATTACCGTTTCGTCAATATAAATAGGATGGGCAGCCGACATGATCACCGCTTTATTATCTGAACTTAAGCGCCACAAAGAGCTGGGTGTACCATTTAATGCTTGGCTTATATCTTGACCTTGTAAGGCAAACGCGTCGCGCAAGTCATCTACAAAATCAGCAGGTGGCTTAGTCAATATTTGATAATAAAGCGGTAACAACCAGTTGTTTTCTATATATTTCCACCAGCTGCTTTGCTGGTTTGGATCAGTATTGCTTAACAAGCCACTCTGCACGCCAGATGCTCTTTGAATATTGCCCGAACGTGCGAGAACCCGCATATGTTTATCCACTACCCATACTCTAGCATTTGAGTATTTAAGCCCTTTCAGGATTTTTTCGATTTCAGGCGAGGGGACTAACACTGTGCCAAGTGAATCCAATTGAGACGGATTGGCGGTGCCCATTATGTGTTCCACTGCTCTAGTTTGTGAGTCATCAACATCAACAATTGCAAAGGCAATTTTGCTCGACATCATGGCTAAAGGAAAACGTAATTCGAGTTGATAACCGCTTGAGGTATTGCGCCATTGGCCCTGAATTTTGGTTTCTAACCTTTCTGGTTGTAATGAGTCTAAGTCATCTTTTAACAAATACGCGTTCACCCAACCGGGTTGTGATGGGGCAATGATATAGCGCTGAAACAAAGCATTTTTATCCGTCATGGCTATTTGTAAATGATCATTCTTATCAATACGTAAACTATTGCTTGGTCTGAGTAGTACGTTGTTATCAGTTACATCAAACATGGCATACAAGAATCTATCGTATTGTCCCACCATATGTTTAAAGTGCAGGCTATCCAATTGATAGTCTTGGATAGGATCAATCAGGTTTTGTTGGCCGTAGGCAATGGCTAAATGTCGATAGTCTTGCCAATCATCTAACTTGCCATCTAATTGAATAGGGTAGGCAATTTTATGGGCATATAAATCAGTACCCGGTCTAACGTCAGTTAAATAGCCAGATTGACTGTCAAACAAAGCGGGACGTTCATGTAAGGCAGTGGCCACAGCACGAGCAGTACCCACCATAGTTTGTTCTTGGCCTATACGCAGATAGGTTTCCATTTCCCACACGTATTGATAACCCAGCCAAGGAATAGTCAATAAAAACGAAGAGAAAAAAAGTAATTTAAGGCGCAGGCCAAAACGTAGTCGACTCATCTACTTACCACACACAACGTACAGTTTAGTGTTATACACATGCTTAAACACTTTTCCATCTATAACCCATACCGTACACAGTCTCTACACAATTAAAATGTTCATCAACCTGTATGAATTTTTTACGAATACGTTTGATATGAGAAGTAATGGTGGTGTCATCCACGACCATTTTTGATTCATCCATCAGCTGTTGACGACTTTTGACATGGCCCGAAAACTTAGCAATAGCGTGTAACATCCAAAATTCGGTGACCGTAAGTTCAATACACTGTCCCTGCCAACTGACTGTCATGCGTTTGCTGTCCATCAGCAGGTCGCCCGTTTGAATAAGGTCGGTTTGTATTTGCGGTCTATCTAATAACTCTGTGCGTCTAAACAATGCAGCTATTCTGGCCAATAAATGCGGCAAACTGATGTCCTTGGTTAGATAATCATCCGCGCCCATACGCAAACCACAAATCGTGTCGTAATCATTATCTCGTGCGGTAAAAAAAATGATGGGTAGGGTTTTAGATAAACTTCTTAGCTGCTGACAAACAGCAAAGCCACCGTCAATTTCATCCTCAAGGCCAATATCAATGATCGCCAAATCTGGCAATCGCTGAGAGAATGCTTGTTCTGCACTGCTGCGATTAGCATAAGGTTGCACCTCGTAACCTTGTTTACTGAGAGCAGCAATATAGTTTTCTCTAAGTGCTTGGTCATCTTCAACCAAGGCGATGCGTTTTGACATAATCTGCGCCTGTTTACTTAATAACAGCACTATATCGCAAAACTTCTTTAGGTTAAGTCGATAAATAGCTGAAACCTGCAATTTCCATTTTTTCGCCACAATTGACCTCAAGATTGCCATTTTTTCTCCCTGAATTAGCCACACAATCTTTGTTTACTAGAGAGGAATCAAACAACCACCCTCTTGGAGAAAACAATGAAACTAACTAACACTACAATCACCACCGCTATCGCATTCACTTGCTTATTGTCTGGCAACGCTATTGCTGAACAAGATAGTAAACAAGAAAAAACCAATGAAGTGATTGGCCTAAGTTCTGGCGCAATAATCGGCACAGCCATTGCCGGGCCAATAGGCGGGATAATCGCAGGCATATTTGGCGTGATGATAGCTGAGGATCTAAACTCTGATAAAAGACTGGAAACAGCTAACAATGCGCTCGAACAAAAAGATCAACAACTGTTTGTGATGCAACAAAATTTCGAACAGGCAAAGGAACGTACAATGGTGCAAATTGCTTCCATGGATAGTGCGTTAGAACAGACTGCTTTTAAACAGAACACCCCGGAAATTGAAAGTAATATTCAATTTAAAACTGCCTCTTATGTTTTGGAGGAACACTATAAGTCACAGTTAGACTTGATAGCCCAAACCCTGCAAAAAAACCCCAAATTGAGTATTACCTTATCAGGCTTCGCTGACAAACGTGGCGACAGTACTTTTAACCAAGCCCTTTCAGAACAACGTGCGTTAACAGTAAAAAACTACCTTATGGATAGTAATGTTAAAGAAGAGCAAGTCATTACTCACTCATTTGGTGAGTCTTCACTGGTTAGCGCAGGTATTGATTTTGAAGATGACTTTTTTGACCGTCGGGTAATGTTAAAGGTATCTGATGAACAAACAGAGATGACCGCGGCCAATCAATAAATTCGACTGTTTGCTAAATA
>QIJM01000516.1 GCA_003232445.1 Paraglaciecola arctica | reverse complement strand
GCCAACGCTTCATCAATCATGGCAAGGGCTTGCTCATCGTTTAGCTCAGGCACAGCGCGCATATCAAAGTTGAGCTTACAATGCCCACAGATACGATTTTCACCATCGCCGCCATGTATGTGACCTAAATTCATGGTGACATGAGGCACACTAAAGGCTTCATCATGGAACTGACTTTTTAATTTGCTTTGCAAGTCCATCAATTGCCCAATCGCCTGATACATAATTTCAATGGCATTGACACCTTTGTCAGGATCGCTCGAGTGCCCTGCCTTACCCTGAATATTTAGACTTTGGGCGATATGCCCTTTATGTTTATAGATTGGTACCAGTTCAGTCGGCTCTCCAATAATCGCCATGTTTGGTTTTATCAGTTGTTGCTGGGCAAAAAAGCGCGCGCCTGCCATCGATGTTTCCTCGTCAGCGGTGGCTAATACGTATAAAGGTTTGTTCAATTGGTTCAGCGGGATAGTTTTTAATGCTTCAAGAATAAAGGCAAAAAAGCCCTTCATATCACAACTGCCTAAACCAAAAAGCTTGCCGTGCGCTTGTTTGACCTTAAAGGGATCGGATTGCCAGCTCCCTTCGTCAAAGGGCACTGTGTCTGAGTGACCACATAGCAACAAACCTCCTTCACCGCTGCCAATTTTGGCTAACATATTAAATTTGTTCCGAGTGTCGGGTACTTGTTGAATAGTTATTGTAAACCCGAGATCGCTAAACCAGCCTGCCAGGATGTCAATTAGCGGCCTATTTGTTTGATCTATTTTTTCGTCAAAGGCACTAATCGACGGGCTTTTAATGATGATTTCATAGTGTTCTAAGAAAGATAAATTTGGCATAACCGCTCATTTAAATAATTATTCACTTTTATTGCATAAATATATAACACATGGCATTCTATAGACCAATCAGAAACGACTAATAAATGAAATAGTCGTTTCAGTGTAATCGCTTATTACTTTAACTTGTTTTGGTTAGATAACGTATATGTACTCGATCGTTGTAAAAATAATATCCCAGTTTATTTCCCTGCCTAGCTTCGCCAGCATGCTGTATCGACGATAGTCGACGCTGTAGCGTATAGCTCACTCTTTGCTTTAAACTATATGGTTTGGGCGAAGAGTGCTTTTTATTTTCTACCTTCATTATTTAGTACACTGCTCACATAGAGCCTACAGAGAAATTTCCCATGATCAAAACCTGTATTATTGGAGCCAGTGGTTATACTGGCGCTGAGTTGGCCGCACTAGTGCATAGCCATAACAAGTTTGAATTAGCCGCTTTATATGTTTCCACCCATAGTGCTGATGCAGGAAAGTCTTTGGGTGATATTCATCCACAATTTTTTAACTCAATTGATTTACCTCTACAGCCAATAGATGAAAGTAATTTATCTGCCTTATCAAACCGCTTTGACCTAATATTTTTAGCCACGCCACATGAAGCAAGCCACAAATGGATGAACGAGCTATGTGGCAAAAAAGCAGTGATAATGGACTTATCAGGTGCCTTTAGAATAAAAAACAAAAACAAATTCGCAGCGTATTATGGCTTCGAACACCATGCAGATAAATTATTAGCACAGGCCGTATATGGTTTAGCTGATTGGCATCAAGAGCAGATAAGTAGTGCCAATTTGGTCGCTGTGCCGGGTTGCTACCCAACAGCCTCTTTAACAGCCCTTAAACCTTTACAACAAAATGCGTTAATTGACGCTACCCACTTTCCTATTATCAACGCAATATCTGGCGTATCAGGGGCAGGTAGAAAAGCTGCGTTAAACAGCAGTTTTACCGAAGTCAGCTTGCAGGCATACGGAGTATTGAGGCATAGGCATCAACCTGAAATTGCTGACTATTTAGGCACTGATGTAATTTTCACTCCACATTTGGGCAATTTTAAGCGCGGTATTTTAGCGACGATTACGGTAAAAACCGCAGCCAATGTTACTGAGCAACAGATCACACAAGCCTATCAGCAAGCATATCAAGGCAATCCTATTGTAAGGCTCAGAAATAACTGGCCTAAAATAGATGATGTAGTAGGCACACCTTATTGTGACCTTTTCTGGAAATTGGACGAAAAAACTGGCTATCTGGTTGTTACCAGTGCCATTGATAACTTATTGAAAGGTGCGGCATCTCAAGCGATGCAATGTGCTAATTTGCGTTTTGGTTTTGAGTCTCATATGGGATTAGTCAACTAACAATGAGTAATAGAAATAGTTTAGTGATCAAAGTCGGCGGCACGTTTATGCAGGCCGAAGATGCGGCTTTGGCATTGTTAACAACCATTGGCGAGTTACAAAAAAGTTATACTGTGGTGTTAGTGCATGGTGGTGGCGCTATGGTCGAAGAGTTACTTAGTGCGCTTAAACTTACCAGCCAAAAAATTGATGGTTTGCGTGTCACCCCTAAAGAGCATATGCCTTACATCACAGGTGCACTTGCAGGTACAGCCAATAAACAGCTCTGCGGATTAGCCATTCGAGCAGGTATTAGCCCAGTAGGCTTGAGTTTGTTAGATGGAAAAATGTGTCATGCAACCGTTATGCGCGAAGAATTGGGCGCAGTAGGCTCAGTAAAGCCCGGCGATGCAACGTTATTAAAAGCATTGGCTGCCACACATATGTTACCCATAATCAGTTCCATCGGCGCGGATAACAAAGGCAACTTACTCAATGTAAATGCTGACCAAGCAGCCATAGTTATTGCCCAGTTATTAGATGCAGAATTACTGTTATTATCTGATGTGCTCGGTGTGCTAGATGCAGACAAAAATCTGATTGACCAGTTAGATACTGAACAAATTGAAACTCTCATCGCACAAAACGTTATTCGTGACGGCATGATAGTTAAAGTACAAGCCGCATTAACCGCAGCCAATAGCTTAGGACGCAGCGTCACTATTGCCAGTTGGAAAGATGCAGAAAAGTTGCTCGGTTTGTTGCAACAACAAGCAATTGGCAGCAAAATCTCCCCCCGAATAAAAACATCTCGTCACAAGGCTTGATTATGAAACAAGATCTTCTTTCATTTAAAGATTGGACCGCAGACCAATTACACAGTTTGTTAGCCTTGGCTAAAACCATCAAAAACAACCCTGCGGGTTATCGTACCGCCTTAGATGGCCTGTCGATTGTTGCCTTGTTTGAAAAACCTTCGTTGCGTACCCGTGTGAGTTTTGACATTGGTATCAATAAGTTAGGCGGCCATATGGTGTATATAGACAGCCAATCAAATAAATTGGCTGGTAGAGAAGATGTTAAAGATATGGGCGCTAATTTAGCCTGTTGGGCAGATGCAATTGTGTCTCGAGTCTTTGCACATAACACCTTACAGCAACTAGCTAAGTCAGCCAAAGTACCGGTGATTAATGCATTATGCGATATATACCACCCCTGCCAAGCAATAGCTGATTACCTCACTATCAGCGAACATTACGATGATTTAAGCAACGTGAAGTTGGCCTATATTGGTGACGGTAATAACGTGACACATTCACTTATGCTTGTTGGTGTCGCTCTAGGTTGTGAAGTGATTGTGGTAACACCTAAAGGTTACGAAGTTGATAGTAAAATAGTGGCATTAACCGAACAGCGTGCAGCACAATACGGCGGAAAGTTAACTATTAGCACCGATATGAGTGCAGCCAACGGTGCACAAGTATTGTATACCGACACGTGGTTATCTATGGGTGACGACACGCCTTTAGCAGAGATAAAAGACACCTTTGCAGGTTACGAAATAACTGAAAAGTTAATGGCCAAAACTGGTGCAGACTATGTAATGCATTGTCAACCAGCACATCGCGACCTAGAAATAAGCGGCAGCTTAATTGACGGTGAAAAATCCTTGTTGATGCAACAAGCAGAAAATAGAATGCACGGTCAAAATGCGATTTTAGTCGAGCTGTTAGCAAAAGACTTCGAACCAAGAAATTGAAAACAACTTCGA
>QIJM01000229.1 GCA_003232445.1 Paraglaciecola arctica | reverse complement strand
CGGTCAAGTTAATACTGGTGCTATTACAGGCATTCTTCATGTCATCAAAAGTACCTTGGTAATCTGTATCAACCCTTTTGGTCAAATCTCCATCAGCAATCGCCATCATTACCTGACTGACACTTATTAGTCCATTCTCAGTGACATCAAGCAGCTGATTCAGTCCCTCTGATATGCTAAGCAAAAAGTTTTCTTTACCCGATATATCTATTCTCTGGGTAAAGTCTCCTTGCAGCGCAGACCCTACCATCAGGGCAATTTCAGTTTCAGCCCTGACTTCTTCGGTTCTATCTAACCACTCGACTACTGTGCCCAAACGTTCTCCATTATCAGCATAAACCGGATCCGCTAACAATCTGAAGTGGCGCTTACCTACATGGATTTTCGCTAGATGTTTTTGCGACAAATGCTCCAAAATGGATTTTTGATGAGCAGGATTTTTATGGAATATGTCAATTTTTTCGCCCATCACTTTATCAGCATTAAAATGCGGTAATACTTCCCTAAGATCTTCTTCGCAATCTCGTAACATGGCTTTGACTGAGGTATTAAGGTAGACAATTTCTCGCTCATTGTTAGCGATCATAAAGCAGGTACTGCTGTTATCTAGTGCTTGTTTTACCCTTGCGGCTTCTATAGCGAGTAAGTCTGCCTTTTCTAATTGTAGGTTTAACTCACTGAGTTTTTGATTTAACTCACCCATTTCATCTTGGCGCTCGATGTCAAATTTGAAATCGAACTTACCTGAAGCGATATGCCTAAAGGCAGTAATTAGAGATACCACTGAGTCATTAATTGACTTGGTGACCAATAATCCAATGCTAGCCCCTAATACAAACAACAAAAAGATAATGGACAACGATGTATTACGTTCTGCCGCAATGCTGTAAATCCTATCTTGGATAACACCCTGAAGCTTTATCACCACATCATCATAAAATGTATACATTTGGTTGATAAGCAAACTGTATTCTTCAAAGAATTGAGCTGAGGAATAACTCAATTGTCCATCTTTGACAATTTCTCGTTCAACCGTCAACGTCAATTTATCGATTTGTCTCTGAAAATGTTTAGCTTGGTCTTCCAGTTCACTAAATTTTCCGTCATTCGCAGCAGCCGATTGTAAATTACGCATGAAGTCCCGAAAGGGAATACTCAATGCAGACAAATTTGATGTCAAGGTTGCTTGTTCAACAGGCGATGCCACGCCTACTGCTAGCACACCTGAGCCATAACCTCTTATTTTTGCTAAAGTTTCAGTTAAACGTGGAAGGTTTTCAAAGTTGGCAATGATCAGATGATGACTGGATGCCTCAGGGTCATAACCTAATGACGAATATTGCATAAGTTGCGAGACCACTACACTTAATTTAACAATGACATCAGAATGCATTGAAAAGGCTTCGCTGCTGGTCACGGCTTTTGCCACAAACGCACCTCTATATGTTTGCCAAAGAGTTTGCGATATTTGAAATTTTTCAGCGACACTATCCGAATTGATATTATCTGCAATATACCTAGATAGCTCAGCGAAGCCCTGCTCCACTTCGATTTTTTTTATGACTAATAAAACATCTGCACTCTGGTCGCCGCCAAACAGTCGAGCTGACAAACCTCGGTGCTCCGCCACCACTTTCATTAACTTAATGGTTTTTGTGATGGGAGATTTACCTGATAATTCATGTTCTGAGCTGCGCTGAGACTCGATTGAAAGCGTGGCATAAAAATAACTAGGAACCACTAAGCCAAGCATCGCAAGTACCGCCATGAGTAGCATTTTTGTGGCTAACTTAAGGTTATTCAACCGACTAACAAAGTTCATAGTGTGTTCCTATTTTGTAGACTCAAATAATCCCAGTTCTTCACTGGAGATTAAACTTTCAATATTAATTAAAATAATCATTTGCTGCTCAATAGTGATTAAACCGTACAAATAACGGCTATCAAACACGACGCCAGACTCAGGTGCTGGTTTCACATTTTGCGCCGCAATTTTTATCACATCGCTGACCTCATCAACCACTATACCGACTACTCGCTCGCCGATATTGAGCATAATCACAATAGTAAAATCGTTATAGGTTGCTTCACCCACAGAAAACTTAATCCTTAAATCAATGATAGGCACAATATCACCGCGCAGATTCAGCACACCTTTAACAAAATCCGGGGCATTGGCGATTTTTGTCACTGCTTGATAACCACGAATTTCTTTAACTGTCATCACATCTAAAGCATAAATTTTATCGCCCAAGACAAAAGTTAAAAACTCCTGTTCAGTGTTTTTGCCTAACGTGTCTTGTTGTTTAGGCAATTTTCACCTCTTTATCTACGCAAGGATGATTAACAGTAGATGCCAATGACTCAACATCAAGAATAAATGCTACGCTGCCATCGCCCATAATAGTGGCGCCAGCTACACCGGGTACGGATTTATAATGCTGTTCTAAACTTTTAATCACGACTTGCTGCTGGCCGACTAAACCATCAACTAACAACCCAAAACGCTTATTAGCGCTGTTGATCAACACCACTATTGCTTTGCTAGGATCTGACTCTGCGTCTTCTATATTCATATAGTCATGTAGGGGTAAGATCGGCCAATATACACCTCTGATCCATAACACCTGTTCATTCACCAAAGTTCTGACTTGGCTACTGACAGGTTGAATGGACTCAACTATCTGAGTTAGCGGAATAATAAATACTTGATCGGCGACTGAGACACATATGCCATCCACAATGGCTAAGGTTAGCGGTAAACGGATGTTAAAACGTGCCCCTTGTTCAAACTCAGATTCTATTTCAACTTGACCACCCATTGACTCAATATTTTGTTTGACCACATCCATACCCACACCGCGACCTGACACATCGGTGACTTCGGTAGCGGTGGAAAAACCTGCGGCAAAAATTAATTTCCAAACATCGGTATCAAGCATGTTGTCATGGGTGTCGATACCGTTTTGTTTGGCCTTGTCTAATATTTTCAATCTATCAAGACCTGCCCCATCGTCCACAATACTGATCAAAATACTGCCACCACCTTGTTCTGCCTTGAGCGTGACTTTACCTACTTCTGGCTTTCCTGCTGCGAGTCGTTTGGCTGGCAATTCAATGCCATGGTCAATACTGTTTCTGACTAAATGAATAAGAGGATCAAGCAGTTTTTCAATCAAGCCTTTGTCAATTTCAACACTCCCCCCTTCTATCACCAGCTCCACTTTTTTGTCTAATCTGGCAGCGAGATCCCTGACCACCCGAGGGAATCGATTAAACGCAAATGACATAGGTAACATACGCATGGACATAGCTGTCTCTTGCACCTGACGGATATTACGCTCTAAGATTTCTAGCGCCTCTTGCAACTTGTCTGTACCCGGCCCAAATACATCTTCACTGGCAAGTTTGATCATCGATTGGGTAATCACCAATTCCCCCACCAAATTCATCAAAGAATCTATTTTTTGTGTACCAACCCGTACGCTATTGGCATCTTTAGTCGCTGGTTTTCTACTTGCAGATTTAACCGTATCGGTGGGCTTAAGTTTACCTTTATCTTTGTCGCCTTGATTAACCACCACATCTTCAGATGTAGCTTGTGCTTCAACATCCTGATCTATTGTTGACTCGAGTGGTTCGAAAAAAACAAATCCACTGTCGTCCTCTATGTTTGCAGGGCTAGTTTTAACTTCATTAACTACAGAGTCAGCAGAAAACTCGTTGTCATCAAAAAAACCAACATCAGCGTTTTCATCTGACTCTGACGTATCAAGGGGAGTAAAAAATTCGAAACCTTGTACTTGCTCTACTTCAGTATTTATTTCTACTTTAGTTGTACCTATGACAGCATTTAGCGCCTGAGTACCCGCCTCAATAGCAGACCAATCAATCTCTTCTTTGTTGCGGTAACTCTTTAAAGTAGACCTCAACAAATCACTCGTGCTTAGCAACGTGTTGACAATAGGCGTAGTTAAATGAGCTTGCCCTTTACGAGCTTGATCCA
>QIJM01000092.1 GCA_003232445.1 Paraglaciecola arctica | reverse complement strand
TGCAGCAAATCCGTTCTGTGTTAAGGAAAAAATACCGAATAGATATTATTGGTCGAGCAAAAAAGCAAAAAGTCATACTAGATAAAGATTATGTAACCGAAGAATTAACAATCAATCATCGCAATTTTACCTTTAAACAAATCGAAAACAGCTTTACCCAGCCCAATGCACGGGTCAACATTAAGATGATTGAATGGGCATTGGATATTACTCAAAATAGTCAAGGAGACTTACTCGAGCTATATTGCGGTGCGGGAAATTTTTCTGTTCCTTTAGCGCAAAATTTTGAAAAAGTACTGGCAACTGAAATATCCAAAACCTCGGTTACCGCAGCGCAAGATAACATTGTGAAAAATAACATAGACAATCTAAAGATCATTCGTATGTCGAGTGAAGAATTTGTCCAGGCGCAACAAGGTGTACGTAAATTTCGGCGTTTAGAGGGCGTTAATTTAGCCGAATACCAGTGCAAAACGGTATTGGTCGATCCACCTCGTGCTGGCTTAGATGACAGCACCGTGGATATGATTAGTCAGTATGAAAATATTGTGTATATTTCATGCAATCCTGACACACTTAAACTCAATCTAGATACCTTATTACTCACACACAAGATCACTCGATTTGCGTTATTCGATCAGTTTCCTTATACACACCATGCAGAATGTGGGGTTTACTTACAAAAGAAGGGTTAACTCGAAATTTGTTCAACCTTAGCTTGCAAAGCACCATTTACAACAAACCTTAATTGAAGTTTTACTCGTTCTGCAATATTGGCCTTTTGCTCATCGGATGCATCAAGGGCCTCCGCCCCTGCACTAAAAACTAATTTGACCATCGCTTCGGCTTGTAAGTTAGCAATGTTATAGGGCAAGCCTGTGGTAGATATAGTGTAATCAGTCAGTTCTACATTAAAGTGTTTTATTTCCCGTAATACAGCCGCCCTAAAAGCCATAGACGTACCTGTATGCTCTCGCAACAATAAACGAAAAACATTGTTATTAGCGGTTATAAATTCCATAAAAGTATCCACTGAGGTGTTTATCACACCACCACCAGAAGCAATCCTTAATCTGGCTTGACGCATCAACTGACGCAAAGCTAAACCTGCTTCATCAACTAAGGTTAAGCCTAATTCGTCTATATCTTTAAAGTGTCGATAAAAAGAAGTGGGCGCGATACCCGCTGCACGCGCAACTTCCCTAAGGCTGATACTCGACAAACTATGCTGTTCATCTAATAGTGAAAATGCCGCTTCAATAATAGAACGGCGTGTGCGTAATTTTTGTTCTTGACGGTTCAATAGCTAAACCTATTGTTGCTGGCTGGTTCAATATTCACAGAATTCTAACGTGAAAAAAGCAAAACACATACTAAAAAAATATCCACTATATACATATATCCAAGCCACCTTAAAATGCGAGTTTCAGAACGACTGGGGCGCTTCAATGACTGAATGTATGCCACCTTCTGAATTGGCGTAACGAAGAAGTGGAGTACCCCAATCGTTCCCTTCTGGCGGGTTTTGAGGTGGTTTAGGTATAAAGCACTTGCGTAACGCAAAAGGCAACGTAAAATAGCGTACACATGTAAGCTGAACTTAATATTTTAAAGAATGAAAAAACCACACCTACTACTCACCAATATATTGGTTTTTACCATTACCGGCCTTATAGCCGCAGTATTGGTGCCCCTTGAAGCGCTGATAAATGGCTTCGATACCTTTGAAATTATTGCGTGTGTCGTTTTAATTTACTTTTCAGGCATGTCGATTACTGCCGGTTATCATCGCTTATGGTCACACAAAGCATACGAAGCCAACGCATTTGTCAGAGTAGTGTTGGCGATAGGCGGAGCAATGTCGCTGCAAAATAGTATATTGCATTGGTGTTCAGATCATCGCATCCACCACAAACATGTTGACGATAACGATCATGACCCTTACTCAGCCAAAAAAGGATTCTGGTATTCACATATTGGTTGGATGTTAAGAGAGTATCAAATCCACCGTTATGCTGATTACAGCAATTGCCGCGACCTACAAAAAGATTCTGTAGTGATGTGGCAACATAAACACTATTTGAAGATCATGCTTGGCGCAAACTTTGGCCTGCCATTATTACTAGGATGGCTAAATGGCGATGTTTGGGGCATGTTGTTATTAGCGGGTGTTTTTCGCCTAGTAGTGGTTCATCACGTCACTTTTTTCATCAACTCTCTAGCCCATATATGGGGCAAGCAACCTTATACCGATAAAAATACTGCTCGGGATAACGATATCCTAGCCTTTTTCACTTTCGGAGAGGGCTATCATAATTTCCACCATGTATTTGAATATGACTACAGAAATGGTGTCAAATGGTGGCAATTTGATCCGACAAAATGGTTAATTAAAGGATTATCCTTTATTGGCTGGACCAGCAACCTTCGACGCTGTCCTGAAGAAAGAATTGAAAAAGCTAAAGTGGCCATGCAACTGAAATTAGCTCAGGAAAAAGTATCTAAATTGGCCAATGCAGATGAAATACTAGCCAAGGTACAAATTGAATACGAACTTTTAGCACAGCGTATGACGGACTATTACGCTGCGAAGAAACAACTAATGGCAATCAAGAAGCAACGCTTGAAACGCAGCTATGAAAACCTTGAAGTTCATTACAAATATAAAGAGTTAAAGCAAAGTTTAGCCATACAAAAACAAAAATGGTTGCAACTCAATCAGTTTGAATTTTTGCCTGCCATAGCGGAATAATTGCAAAGGCTATTCTGATTGGTCAGGCGCCTGCCATTATCACATCCTTCACCAAAGAATAACATTTGGTTGAAAAATTGCTTACCGATAGTGTTTATCCTAAACTCAGATTAATTATCTTGCGATGCTAAAAACTGGAGTAGCTGTTCATATGGCATAGGTTTCGCAAACAAAAAACCTTGGGCTTCATCACAGCCTAATTTCAACATATAACTAGCCTGCTCTCTCTTTTCGACGCCTTCTGCAATTGTCGATAAACCGAGTTTATTACCTAGGGTCACTATAGTTTCAGCAATAAAGGCTGATTTACCAGGCGTAATTTCATTAACAAAAGAACGATCGACTTTTAAACGATCAAGAGGTAATTGTTGTAGATAACTCATGGAAGAGAATCCAGTACCGAAATCATCAATCGCCACTTTGACTCCAAACAGCTTTAATTCTTGTAAAGCTTCAATCACAATTTGTGGCTCATCCATAACCACACTTTCAGTGATTTCTAACTCTATCCTATCTGGCTCGACACCAAATTTCGTGATGATATTTTTCACGGTATCGATAAAGTTTGGATCTCTAAACTGTGGCATGGAAATATTGACTGCCATTCTCAGGCCTGTGTAGCCCTGTTCGGATAGAGCACTTAATTGTTGGCATGACTCTTCCAACACCCAAATACCAATATCGATAATCAGACCAGAATATTCGGCCAAAGGAACAAATACGGTCGGCGAAATAAAACCACCATCAGACGTTGGCCAGCGCAACAGTGCTTCCATCCCAACTATTTTTTCTGTTACTAAATCAACTTGAGGTTGATACCAAAGCTGCAGCTTTTTCGCTTCAAAATCTCTGGCTAATTGCCTGATCATATCCAACCGCCAAGTTGTTTCCTCTTCCATCTCAGGTGCATAATATTCAAAATTTGTGTTTAGGTTTTTCTTAGCTTTATTTAATGCGATATTACTATGCTTGAGAATATTGATGCCGGTTTGTGTTTTCCCATTTAATCGACAAAACCCAAAAGACGCCGAAAGCGGCAAAGTATGTTCTCCCGCTTTAAAAGGTGCCACAAACATTTCATTCAGCGTTTGTGGATTAACAAAAAACTCTGCGCCAATTAAGCCAAAAACATCTGAGCCAATACGCCCAACTTTCACCTTATCTAAAAATGTTTCTTCGAGACGTTTAGTCACCGCTAGTAACGTACTATTACCCGCATCCTGGCCCAATCCATCATTGATATCTGCAAAATGCTTAATATCAATTAAAGCCACAACTAAATTTTCA
>QIJM01000548.1 GCA_003232445.1 Paraglaciecola arctica | reverse complement strand
GACCAGCGAAATTATGACCATTGTTGTGAGTTTTCATATGTCGCATGACAGAGATTTCAAACACTATTACCTTATCTATGTATCTCACGTTGACAAAGAAGACTTCCCAAACTTACTATTTCAATCATTTGAAAGAGCCGATGTAATATAAGTAAATTATAAATATCGGCCACATATCTTATACTTACTTATCTCTGGCATTATCTATACGCGCTTGCATAGATGGGTGGGATTGAAGGAATAGTGTTAGCTTGGACTCTTTAGGCAGTGTTCCAGCTAACTTTTGCATGGCGTTGGCAAAGCTTTCTCTGTCCATTCCCAACTCGTCGAGTTTACTAAGGGCATAGTTATCAGCTTCCCATTCTAACTTTTGGGAAAATTTATTTTGTATAACAGTATTCGATACGCCAGCAAAAAATTCTACTAGCCCACCTAAATCAGCAAAAAAATAATTCACTGCAATAGATGTTGCCAATGCCTCTGAAATAAGCCGCATGGAATGTTTATGTTCCACATGTCCAATTTCATGCAATAAAATAGCCGTTAACAGGTCATGGTTGTCGCCGATCAGTTCAACCAATTCATCTGTGATGACTATAGTGCCATTTGGCAGAGCGAAGGCGTTGGCCCCCATAATTTCAGATTGCCTGAATTGAATATCAAATTGGGTGGGTACGTCAATTTTAGATATGACGTCATGCCACATGTTTTGATAACTATTCTGGGTTTCTTTATCAAGGGACGTGTCAGAAAGTATGCTGTTATCTAGCGCGCTTAAAGTATGTTTTGAAGCTATGCTCACAAGGCTTTCTGGCACATAGTCTGCGAATAAAATAGCTGAACCAGGGATCAGGTATTTAAAAAAAGCATACAGAAAAACAGGGACTAAAACTGTGCAAAGCAGGACAGTAGTCTTACTGCTTTCTAGTTTGGATACCTTATTTTGTATACTGTTTGACGCAAGCCAAGTATCTATAGCAGGGGTTGAATCGACAACAACAAGGCCTTGATCATACAACGAAATTTCTCGAGGCACAGACGCTAACTTTGCAGCGGCCTGTATTTGGCTGGCATCCGTTTCAGCTAAGAGTTCATTCGATTGATTAACAATGCGCAGACCGTCAGATGCCGTCATCAAAACAGTAACCGGAAGGCACTGCGACCTTCCTGTGGGATAAAATTTTCCTGTTACTTCTATTGAACTCATTAACCAATTGCCACATCAATATCAAATGCGTTAGCGACTTCTTCGCCAATGGCACTACTGGATTGCGAGTCTTTAGTAAGAACGTTGTCAGCTCCTGCTAGCACCGTCACTTGAGTCACTGAAGCATATAGCCTGGCGGTTCGAATTTTTACCCAAGGCATGGCAAAACCTAAGCTACAGACGATCGCCACAAAATTTGAGCTTCGCAACCAAATCAGTTGTGCAACTGATAGTTCTGATGTGAACTCAGATACGTCCTCAATCAGACTATTGTTGAAGATATGATTGCGAATTCGGGCGGCGTAAAAGCTTGAACAAATTAAGATTGCGGCGATATAAGTCACTATGAATAGCACGTAGCCAAGAGTGAAGGCTATCCCCACTTCTGCTGGCACCAAATTAGAAAAAGAAAATCCAATACTGAAGCTGGCTAATACAAAAAGGGCGATGCCTATAAAGGCAGCACCTAAACCAGCTACATAGTATTCTCCTGTTTCAAGACTCGTGCTTAGTTTTTTATCGCCAAAGGTGATGTTGTCGTAAATAAACTCGTCTACTTTTTTCATTACCCAAGGAAGTGCTAAATATAAAGTAAACACGCTCATAACAGGTAACAAAATAAACACGACAGAAGCACGGCCATACTTGCCATTAAAATTAAAGCGCACATTTCTATATGCTGTCATTCGCATTTTAAATCTCAAGCTCATACAAATCAGCAAAGGGTAGGCAAATAGTAATACCAGCATAATGATACCAGCAGCAAAGGGACTAAATGAGACAGCTAAAAAATAACTGACAAATAACAACAAACCAATGATCCTGCCTTTCAGTATCTGAATAGGTTCTGCTAAGTAAGCAAATCTGTGGCCATCAATCTCAGTGTTGGAATAAAAATAACGATTGTTTCTGACGGTAGCCCATGCCGAATAAATACCAAGGGTCACTATAGTTAGTAATAAATTAACAATCCAAATAGAGAAAAACTCGCTGGTTTTACCGAAGAACTGCACTGACACTGTTCTCTTGACGGGTGTTGTATTACCTGATGTTTGATTCGCAGGGTTATTTGGGTGGGCAGTAATCATGGCCTCCAAATCTGCAATTTCTTGTGGTGACGCTTCTGAGCTGAGGCTCTGTTGAGCGTTTAATAATTCGTTAAAACTAAAGCTTTGATAATTTTTATTATCCATAATCTATTTCTCTTTTTAAATATCCGTAGCATTTGTGATCAGAAAACGGCTACTACAAATCAATGACAGATCACAAGGCAGTCTACCTTAGCTAGTTGAACTTTTGAATGAATTTTATACGCTTAGCAAACTTTGGTTTTCTCTGAAGCTTATTGATAGAATACGGCCAATCTATTTTGAATGAATCACTCATGATCCATCCCCTAGCAGCCGTCCAATCCCCCTGTATCCGAAACTGCTGTCTTGATAGCAAAGATATGTGTGTGGGGTGTTTTAGAATGTTGGATGAAATATTGATTTGGGGCACTGCGACTTCACAACAGCAGCTTGATATTGTACAGGCATGCGCCACACGTAAGCTGGAAAAAGCTCAAAGTGTTTTACGTTAGTGCATATTACTTTAGCCCCGATGGAAGGGGTGGTTGATCATCTAATGCGTGATATGTTGACCCAAGTGGGTGGGTTTGACTTGTGTGTGACTGAATTCGTGAGAATTGTCGATCAGTTGATGCCTAAGCGAGTGTTTTATCGGGTATGTCCTGAATTAAATAATCAAGGATCCACTCCCAACGGTGTGCCAGTCAAAGTGCAGTTATTAGGTCAGCATGCGTATTCGTGCGTTGAAAAGCGCGGATGAGATTTTGCAACATATCCAATCCTAGTAAAATTCTGTAGATGTTATTAAGATAGTGTATGGGCAGCAAAGACTGTTCAATTTTAATCGATAACAAATTCTCAGGAAAAAATATGACAATTTTAGATAATAAGCGACAGCTGTTCAAATTAGCTGCTGTTGCAGGTCTATTGGCTTTAGTGGGTTGCTCAGACAAAGATAAGGCCAAAGAGCCAGCGTTTCAAATCAATCAAACCCCCTTCCCAAGCACCTACAAACCTATTGCCAGCAAGAGTGTTTTAATTACTAATGCTACGGTTTTAGATGGTATAGGTGGCGTTTTTAATGACAGTTCGGTGTTGTTACAAGATGGCAAAATTGTCGCTATTGGTAATGATTTAGTCTTGCCTGATGATGGTCTGACCGTTGATGCTAAAGGTAAATGGGTGACCCCAGGTATTATCGATGTGCATAGTCATTTAGGTGTGTACCCTGCGCCCGGTGGTACCGCACATTCAGACGGTAACGAAGTAACCAACCCTGTGACAGCGGAAGTTTGGGCCGAACATTCTATTTGGCCGCAAGATGCTGGCTTTCAACGAGCCTTAGCGGGTGGTGTTACTGTTATGCAAATTCTACCGGGCTCTGCCAATTTAGTTGGCGGGCGAGGTGTGACAGTCAAAAACTTACCGGGCTCAACAGTGCAGGACATGAAATTCCCCGATGCGCCTTACGGAATGAAAATGGCCTGTGGTGAAAATCCTAAAAGAGTGTATGGCAAAAAAGGTGGCCCCTCGACACGAATGGGTAACGTGGCCGGTTACAGGCAAGCTTGGGCGGATGCACAATATTACCAGCGCAAATGGGATAAATATTATGCTGATCATGAAGCGGGTGAAAAAGACAATGAAGTACCTAAACGCGACTTAAAGTTAGAAACCTTAGCTTTAGCGTTAAAAGGTGAAGTCCTCGTGCATATGCATTGTTATCGTGCTGACGATATGGGCACTATGCTGGATGTGATGAAAGAATTTAATTACAAAATAGCAGTATTTCA
>QIJM01000569.1 GCA_003232445.1 Paraglaciecola arctica | reverse complement strand
TTTATGCTGTATATAGGATTAAGGGAAAATAGTTTGCTGGCATACGTAGGTTATATTGTTTCCGTTGTGATCTGGCAATTTGTTTGGGGTGGCCATTTACACTTATTGATGCCCAGTTCAATCACCACATGGGTCAGCTCTCATACTGATTTGATCTATGTGTTCATTGGCATTTGTTCTGGATTATTTACTATTTCATTTTTAGAAATGGCTAAGTCGGCTCCTAATTCGTTGGTTTATATTAAAATTTGCATCGGCCTGTTAGCGACCTTGGGTCTGTTGTCGGTACTGAACATATTGCCCCCTTTTTGGCAAAGTGTTTTGGTTTATCTAGCAAGCATGATAACCATCGCTAGCTACACTTATGCTGGTTTTGAGAGCTATGGCAATCAGTTTCATGCAGCTCGTTACTTTATTTTTGCATGGAGTATATTGGCTGGTTTTGCATTTATCGCAATGTTGAGTCTGACGACTATTCTGCCCTCAAATTTCTTCACTGCTTATTGTTTCCAACTAAGCGCTTTCATTGGGGCAGGTTTATTCTCGCTAGCCTTAATGGATAAAAGCCGTCACCAATTGGAACAAGAGGTAGAACAAACGACAGAAGACTTAAGAAACAATATTGAACTAGTTGAAGAACAAAATGCGCGCTTAGATATTGCTCGCAAAGACGCTATTGCAGCGAGTAACGTTAAGTCACAGTTTTTAGCCAACATGAGTCATGAAATACGCACTCCCCTGAACGCCATATTAGGCTTCAGTAAAGAGTTACATTCAGATTCATTATCGCCAGAAAAAAAAGAACAGGTCAGTATTATCAATGCGGCAGCGGATAACCTACTCAGCATTGTGAATGATGTGTTGGATTTTTCTAAAATCGAAGCCAGTAAGTTAAAAATCAACAACCACCCTTTTTCACCCAATGAAATGTTAGAAGATATGGTCAGTGTTATGGCCAAGTCCGCACATCTGAAAAATCTGGAATTTATATACAACTTAGAACCTTTACCGGAAAAATTGATTGGTGACAGTTACCGAATTAAGCAGGTTTTGAACAACCTTTTAGGCAACGCGCTCAAGTTTACTGATCAAGGTTTTGTCAGCCTTTCGGCCTCTGGGAAAGAGCGAGATCATGGCATTTACGAACTTGTACTTAAAATTGAAGATTCTGGAATAGGCATAAGCCGCGAAGACCAAAGAAAACTGTTTGCAGCTTTCTCACAAGTTGACAACGCCTTGAACCGCTCATACCAAGGCACAGGGTTAGGCTTGGTAATCTGCCAAGAGTTAGTCAAACTAATGCGTGGCGAACTAAGCCTACAAAGTACACTAAACTCTGGAAGTACCTTTACCATGTCAATCAGGTGCAACCTGCTTAATACTAACCTTCCGCTCAGCCCTGACAGCGAATGGTTAGATAAAAAAATTATTTATTTTGACCCTTTTCCCCAGTCTCGCCATTGTGGTGTGAAGATACTGAAATATTTAGGCGCAAGCGTGACTGGAGTCGAATCATTAACTTATCTAAGAGAATTAAAGCAGCATTATGATTTAGTGTTTATTTGTGTGCCTTATAACAAAAAAAATATACTTCCTAACATTTTAGAGACCACACGGCACCTAGATACAGATAGTTCTGTATTGTTATATTCTGGCATCGAGTCATTATCAAACCGTAGCGATCTGGCGCAATATTTTTCACACCAAATGCGCCTGCCATTGACCTTGGGTAAACTGAACAGCTTATTGCGTGCGCCAGAAGAAAGTCCTACTGACAGATTACAACAGCGTTTAGCCGCATTGCCTAGTGCCAAAGTATTGGCTGTGGATGATATGGAAATCAATTTGCGGCTACTCACTACTTGGCTGAAAAACACTAATCTACAACTTACCTTGGCTTTTAGTGGGGCTGATGCAGTCTCACAATGCAAAGAGCATGAATTTGATTTGATCCTCATGGACGTGCAAATGCCACACATGGACGGATTAGAGGCCACCAAACAGATCCGTCAAACAGACTTAAATTTAGGCACACCTATTATTGCTGTCACTGCTCATGCATTTAAAGAAGAGCAAGATAAATTACTCGCTTCTGGAATGGATGATTACTTACCTAAACCTATTAACTTGTCGGACTTAATAGACTTGATCAAGCGCTGGTGTCAGATAGCGAGTCCTACTAACGCAGAACAACCCAGTTTTGACTGGTCACTGGCACTAAAGCGCGCTCATCAAAATGAGGATGCAGCTAAGGACATCTTGCAACAATTTGTGCAACAGTTACCCAGCCTGATAGAGTCCATTGAAAAAGCTAACCAAGCCGAAGACTATGCACAGGTGCAGGCAAAGGTACATCAATTACACGGCGTATGTTGTTATACCGGTGTGCCAGCGATGCTAACACTGTGTAGAGATATAGAAGACGCATTAAAACGCCAACAAATTGAGATCGCGAAATTAAGGGTTAGCCAATTAAAGAGTGAATCACTCTACCTATTATTAGCAGTAGAGCAAGCGAAAATTATCTAACCTCATTATCGGAAGCGGTTAATACTCGTTGCTGGCATTGCCGTAACAAATCAACAAACTCCTTCTCTGGGCGATCTAACTCAGAGCCAGCAACAAAAACATCATATCCTAAACGCGCCCTTAACTTAGTCATACGGTTAGCAAACATAGCTTGAATACCTTTGTACTCTATTCCATTGCTATCCTTAAAATAATCATGTTCTAAGATATCGTCACTATGACAGCTACCAGTGGCACAGCCTTTCGACGCGGGCATCTCATGGAATAATAGAGGGCGTTGTTCCATTAAAATATTGGTCATTAATCGTGGTGAAATTGCTTCCAAAAAGACTGAATAGTCTTTAATTTTAATCGCCACCATATCCAGCGATTTGTGCTCTAATCCACGAGTTACTCTGGGCACATCAACGCGCTGAATATTGCGCCAATCAAGCTGCCATTGACCATGTCGATGCTTGTAAAGAATAAATGTTCTAGAAAGAAGAAAACTGAACTGTGGCTCTCTAAATTTGACCCAAGCAATTAGCAATGCCACTAGTGACGCACTGGTCAGAAATATACCAATCAAGTACAGCGACTTAGGTAGCACTGAAAATGCAATACCTGCTAAACACAAGCCAACTAGACCGACCATTACACTGACAATCACATTACGTTTGACTTGGCTGCTGATTTCAATAATATCTTGCATAGGGTCTATTTATCCCCAAAACAAAAGGTAAATAATACAAGTGAATATGGCCCAAATCACCAAAGCTCTGATCCGCTTGCACCTTATACAATCAGTATGCCACCAGCTAACCTGAGATTTTTTCGCGGATTTCATTCTGCCCTCAACAACTACTTTCTAGGTTTCATCCTACCTTGCAAACAAGATATCAAGCAACCGTTAGTGTGTTCATTTATCTCCAAACACCTTGCGTTCATACCCATTAACCCTAATCGCACTGAGGCACTCTCTAGATATTTTGTACGGGTTTATTTAATCTGGACACAACTAAACGTTTTTGCACATATTGCTCATGCCATTCAATAGGCATAACATTGACCAGATGTTATGCCTCAGTGGGCGGTTGCTGGATCTGCCCATTGCCAGATGCTTTCATTAACAATACCAACGCGGGCAGTGCAATAAAGGGGAACAACCAAATCGAATATTTTTTATAACTTGGCTGTTGTGGCAACTGATTAGTACTTGTCATAAAGTTCTCGCTGGGTGTGATAAAAATCAAAAATAATTAAATACTAGACTGGCTAGTTTGATATGAACGTTGCAAATACTTTTTTGGATCAAGTAGACGTTTACCGTTGTTGAATAAAGGAACCAGTAAGGCTGAAAGGCCAAAAAGCAAGGGTATCGAACACCATCAAACTGCTGATCTTAAGTTCACTATGCAGATCCTAGAGCGGGTGCCAATATAGCCATTGAAAAACAATGTAGGTATTATAATCCTCAAAAATTCTAAACGAACAACATACATGTCTGACAACTATCAACTGTTACCCGAGTGGACTCAACAAGAAGCCGTGATGCTGGTGTGGCC
>QIJM01000540.1 GCA_003232445.1 Paraglaciecola arctica | reverse complement strand
GTCTTTTACATCGTAACCGGCTAAGGGCGATGTTTGTGTTGCAGCTAACATTTCTTCTTCGGTAAAAAATGCACGATCTGAAATATTTTGCACAAGGGCGCTGACCGAAGCTCTTGATTTGACAAATAACTGTGCACCGGGCAAAAAGTCATTGGGAATACGTAAGTCTTGAGCGACCAATACCGAATCTTCATCTAATGGAGCGGGTCGTTTGATAAAGGCGATAGGCACATCCACTACCACGGGATCGGGTTCTTGCTCTACGGTTAATATTTGGTCACCTCCACAGCCCATAAGCTGAACACATAGCAAAATAAATACTGCGCGCGTCAGGCAAGAATGGGTAAGTATTGATAATGAACAATGGCTCAAGGTGCTTTCGCTCAGGTTAGTAAAACAAGTTTTGTATAATAAGTAGCCTATCAGTATCTGCTACAAGCAAAAACTGTCTACAGGCAGCTACCTTTTACCTATTAATAGGCGGCAGATACTTGCATTAAAGGCTTTGGGCAACAATTTATGGTTTTATCATTAGGAATATTATTCAATACCTTAATCTATACATCACGGGAATAATGCCATTTGAGTTTAATTTTTAATTAAAATAATTTTGACGAAGTTCAATGCCGTATGGAATGTATGAAATTAACGACATTACAAAACACCTATCAATAAACGCTTAATCAATTGATAAATAAATAATTAATCTAAATCACACAGTTCCTATAGGTAAAGAAAAGTGTCTATTTTTTTAAAAAAAGACGGGTATAAGTAACACTTTGGCTGATGTACTGTCCATTTTATCCCCTAAACTCTAAGTAATTCAAAACATTAAACTAGATGGCGCAATTCGTGCTGGGGACATCTCAGTCAACTCTGGGTGGGTTTTTCGCTAGGAAATGCACTTTTTAACTAAATCAGTCTTTTTAGGTATGAATAACCAAACCTAACTTGCATCAACAGTATTGTCAGAAATGGATTTATTAACTAAAACCCATAACAAGTTAAACAAATCGTTACTGGCGGATAAAAGGAGTTCCAATTTGAAACATCTAGTCAGGCAAATTGGCGGAAGCAAAATCGCTATCAATTGGGCATTAATTGTTGTTGGTTTAGCTGTTATTAGTTTAACCACTATGCCGCACACCTATGCTGGGACAAGAGAACAAGCTAAACGCATGCATGACCGACTGGCCGGTGTGCCACCGAGCAACGATGTGCTGGATCAAATGGAAAGTCTGGTCAGTGCAGGTAACGTTCGCGGGGCAGCAGATATCGCAATGGACGACCCAGCCTTTTATTCAATAACCTTAAAAAATTGGATCGCACCTTGGACAAATGAAGACGCTGATGTATTTGCACCTTTGAATGATTATACGGCTACTGTCATTGGCATCACTCGCGACGAAATTGATTTTAGGCAGATACTCAGTGGCGATATCTTATACATAGGTGATGCAAGTACTGGTGTGCCGGCGTATTCCATCACTAACAATGCCCACTATCAGGCTTTAGAAGACCAAAGTGCTGATTTAAAGGAAGTGTTACAAGCCACTACTCAATCAGCTGTGACAGGTTTACCCGCAGATGCAACAGCAGGCGTGATGACCACGCGCGCTGCCGCTAAATCATATTTTAAAGACGGTACCAATCGCGCCATGTTTCGTTTTACTTTAATTAATCACATGTGCACTGACTTAGAAGGCTTAAAAGACACTAGCCGCAGTCCAGATCGAATTCGCCAAGATATAAGTCGCAGTCCAGGTGGCGATAGCCGCATATTTAATAACTCCTGTGTAGGCTGCCATGCAGGCATGGATCCACTCGCGCAAGCATTTGCTTATTACCACTACGAGTACAACGTTGACAGCGATCCAGAAGGTGAACAAGGCTCATTACAATACAACCAAGTGGGCGAAATAGATGCCGATACAGGTTCGCGAGTACAGGCTAAATATCATATCAACAGCAATAACTTCCCTTATGGTTTTATCACCAACAACGACAATTGGAGCAATTACTGGCGACAGGGTTTAAATAAAAACCTCGGTTGGGATGAGTCCTTGCCTGATAACGGTAGCGGCGCTAAATCTATGGGTCAGGAGCTAGCCAACAGCCAGCAATTTGCTAGCTGCCAAGTCACCAAGGTGTTTGAAAATATCTGTTTACGCTCACCCCAAGATTCGGCAGACAGAACGCAAATCACCAGCATGACCAACACATTTACCACCACAGGATACAACATCAAACAAGTGTTTGCCGATTCCGCTGACTACTGTAAAGGGGAATAATAATGAGCCATAACATGACCTCTTCATCTAAAATAAGCCTGAACAAAATCCTTACAAAGTTGGGTTTAGTGTTAACTGTTTCACTACTGACTGCTTGTGGTGGAAATTCTGCTGATGTGGTACAAACACCCACGCCAGCACCTTTAGATAACACACCCGTCACCTATTCTGGCCCTGTTGCATCAACGCCAGACGTAACCCAATTCAAATTAGAGTTGTGGGACAATATTAGTTCACAAGAACGTTGCGGTGCCTGCCATGTGCAAGATAACCAGTCACCTGCTTTCGCCCGTAACGATGATATTAACTTGGCTTACAGCGCAGCGAATCTATTAGTGAACCTCACTTCGCCTGAAGATTCGGCCTTAGTGACAAAAGTAGCAGGTGGACACAACTGTTGGTTAACCAGCGACGCCGCTTGTGCCGACATCATGACAACGTGGATCAGCAACTGGGCAGCCACAGAAAGTACCGCTAACGAAATTCAGCTAGAGGCGCCGGTTGCAAAAGAACCCGGAGCGAATAAAAACTTCCCCGCAGACACTCAGCTTTTTGCTGACACTGTATACCCGTTATTAGAAACCTACTGTGCAAATTGCCATACCAATTCAGCCACAATTCCGATTTCACCCTACTTTGCGTCAAGTGATATTGACGAAGCGTATGAAGCATCAAAAGCCAGAATTAAACTCGACACTCCTGCCAATTCACGCTTTGTGGGCAGAGTGCGAGACGAATTCCACAATTGTTGGAGCGATTGCACCAGTAACGCCAATGATCTCATCAGCGCAATTCAAACCATGGCCAATGGTATTGAGGTGACTGAGTTAGATGAGGCGTTAATCAATAGCAAAGCCTTAACCCTTTTTGATGGCACACTTGCCACAGGTGGCGGGCGTTTTGAAAATGATGTGATAGCCAAATGGGAATTTAAAACAGGCTCGGGCACAACCGCATTTGATACCAGTGGTGTTGAGCCTGCTATCAATTTAACCCTAAATGGTAATGTAAGCTGGATAGGTGGTTGGGGCATTCAGCTAATTGACGGTAAAGCTCAAGGGGCAACTGCTAGCAGTAGAAAGTTACACAACTTGATCACTGCAACTGGCGAATTTGCCATTGAGGCATGGGTAGTACCCGCCAATGTTACTCAAGAAGGTCCGGCTAGGATCATCAGTTATTCTGGTGGTACCGACACTCGGAATTTCACCTTAGGCCAAACTTTGTATAACTACGACTATCTATTACGCACCGATAAAACAGATTTAAACGGCCAGCCTGCGCTGTCAACTGCAGATGCGGCAGAAGTATTACAAGCCAGTTTACAACATGTGGTGGTTAACTATGACTCGGTGAATGGCAGACAAATATTTGTTAATGGTCAATTTACTGGTGATGCAGATAACACAGAGGTAGGAAATTTTGCTGATTGGAACGACAGTTATGCTTTTGTGTTAGGTAATGAAGTGTCGGGCGATATTCCTTGGGCAGGGTCTATCAGAATGGTCGCTATCCATAACCGTGTATTAAGCCCTGAACAAGTGACGCAAAACTTTGATATGGGTATTGGCCAAAAATTCTTCTTGTTATTTGAAGTGAGCGAAGTCACTAATATCGCACAAAGTTATGTGGTATTAGAAGTGAGCCAATTTGATAGTTACAGCTACTTATTTAGCGAACCATTTTTTGTCACCTTAGATAGCAATGCCAGTATTACAGACATACCACTACAAGGTATGCGGATTGGCATCAATGGCCGACATGCTGATGTTGGCCAAGTATACCAAAACCTTGATACAC
>QIJM01000425.1 GCA_003232445.1 Paraglaciecola arctica | reverse complement strand
AGCCAATCGAACGAACTAGCCTTGGTTCTGGCGTGATTATGACCTCAAATGGCTACATCCTGACTTGTTATCACGTCATTGCCAATGCCAAGCTGATTTTAGTGGGGCTACAAGATGGACGCTTCGAAGAAGCACAAATTGTCGGTTACGATCAGATAACAGATTTAGCGGTACTCAGCGTCTCAGCAGAAAACCTTCATCCAATACCTCAACTAGATGATCCCAATACATTAGTCGGCGATGTTGTATTAGCGTTAGGTAATCCCTACAACTTAGGGCAAACAGTTACAAAAGGTATTGTTAGTCGGATCAGTAACAATGAATTAAACAATTATTTCGATTACATTCAGACAGACGCAGCACTTAACGAAGGCAACTCTGGCGGAGCACTTGTCGATAGTGAAGGCTTTTTGATTGGCATTAACAACGCAAGTTTTAAAACTCGCATCAGCCGTAATCGTGTTGAATCCGTTGATGGTGTATCTTTTGCTGTACCTTACAATTTAGCTAAAAAAATCATGGGTGAAATCATCGCCACTGGCAAGGTCACTCGTGGGGCATTAGGTTTTGTAGGAGCTCAGGCTGGTGGACCAACGAGCGTTGGGATTATGGTGACAGCTATAGGTCAAGGAAGTCCAGCCGAGATGGGTGGCTTGCAGGTTAGAGACCTTATTCTATCCGTGAATAATATTCCGGCCAGTAGTGTTCGCGATACTTTGGACTACATTGCCAATACTACACCGGGCAACGCTGTCACTTTTGAAGTGAACAGAGATGGCAGCATTTTAAAATTGGACATGATAGTGGCAGAGTTGTAGTAATACCAATCCATCCTAACAATTAGCCACTCACACGTTTGATGTTACTGGGATAATGTTTTTTGTGAATACTTATTGCGGATATTACTGTGGAATATTAAACATTTTCTCGCGTTTCCATTGGCTTTCGGTAAACGTTTTAATGGAAACTGCATGCATACTGCCTTCAGCAATTTTTGCGGCTAAAGGCGCATAAACAAACTGCTGTTTTTTCACCCGACTCATATCTTCAAACTGATCACTCACAGCGATAACTTGGAAATGAGAACCATCACCATTCACATGTGCTTCGGCTAAGCTTAATGTTTCAAGCAAAAGCGCTTCAATTTGTTGATTATCCATGACAAGTCCAGATGAGTAAAAATAGTCGACTATTGTACCGACAAAAAACCGTCTACGTCGCTTATTTTTGCAAGCTTCATTAAGCTTTCTGGGATGTTTTTAAGCCCAAAATGAACATTCTGCTGTTGATTATCTTTCAAAAAGTTCATCAACCACGCTAACCCAGCAGTATCAGAATGGCTCACACCGGACATATCAAGGGTGGAAACATCATCACTAGCGGTGTTTTGACTGCCTTGTTCCAGCGTGGCCAAAGCGTCTGATTTAGCGATAGTGTTGCGGTTCAACTCACCTCGTAAAGTGTAATAACCTTTAGGTGACTCAATTATTTCCAATTTAGTCACCTAGTTTTCCTTTTTTTGACCGTCAATACTAATCGGTTTGTCAATAGTATTGTTCATCAAATCAATCACTTTTTGTATTCCATCGTTTCGCAATATAGATTGGAATTCGCTCTGTTTGCTAGATAAAAGACTAATACCTTCAGCTACCATATCGTAGGCTTTCCACTCATTGGTTTTCCTGTTTTTACGTAATTTAAAAGCCAAATTGATATCAGGTCGACCGGGTTCTTTAACTACGGCTCTGACTGTTACCGTTCTTTCATCTGTCACTTCACGAACGGGCTGAAATTCAACGTCTTGGCCATCATAGTAGGCCATGGCCAATGCATAAGTCGTGATCAGGTATGAACGGAATACACTAATATATTCGGGGATTTTTTCTCTTGGTACACTTTTGTAATGTTTACCTAAAACCTTTAACGCAGAAAAATTGTAATCGACATAAGGCATCAATTCTTCTTTCATAATCTTACGCAAAAGCTCTGGATCTGCTTCTATGAGTTGGCGTTCTTTCTTAATCCTGCTAAAAGTTTTGGTCGCTACATCTTGTAACATTACGTAAGGATTTGTGTCTTGCGCCTGCGCCATGCCAGAACAAAAGATTAAGACTCCGCTCAATAATAGAAGTGTACATTTGTTTATCACGCTATTTTCTCCAATCAACGACATAACTTAACCGTCGTTGCTACTAAATAAAAATTGACCAATAAGCTCTTCTAACACTAAGGCTGATTTCGTGTCCTCTATGTAGTCACCCTGAGCCAAGTTTTCAATACCGTCAATAGAAAAACCCGGTTGAAAACCGATATATTGCTCTCCTAACAGACCCGAGGTCAGTATAGATACCGAACTAGTTTCTGGAAATTGATCAAATTCTGATGAAATACTCATGGTCACCACCGGAGTGAAGTCGCTATTGCTAAGCGTAATATTGTCGACTCTTCCAACGGTTACTCCACCTACCTTCACTGCTGAGCGGACTTTTAATCCACCAATGTTGTCAAATTTAGCATATAAGATATAGGTGTCTTCGCCATTCGACATACTTTGATCGGCCACTTTCAGCGCTAACATAAGTCCTGCTGCAATAGTTAATGCTACAAATACACCGACTAATAATTCCACTTTTCTAGATTTCATTGCCATTTCCTCTACTCAATACCAAACATTAATGCAGTCATTATAAAATCTAGCCCAAGTACTGCCAACGAGGAAAACACGACTGTTTCTGTTGTTGCCTTACTTATCCCTTCAGAGGTGGGTATAGAATCATATCCTTTAAAAGTGGCGATCCAGGTAATCACAAAAGCAAACACTATGCTCTTTATAATGCCATTCACCACGTCCTTATTCCAATCCACAGTGGACTGCATAATTGACCAATAACTACCTGAATCTACGCCTAACCAATCCACGCCGACTAAGTGTCCGCCCAAAATACCAACGGCACTAAAAATGAGCGCCAGCATAGGCATGGATATAATGCCCGCCCAAAGGCGCGGGGCAATAATTCTTCGCAGTGGATCAACCGCCATCATTTCTAAACTACTGAGTTGTTCCGTCGTTTTCATTAAACCGATTTCAGCTGTCAGCGCCGAGCCTGCCCGTCCTGCGAACAATAAAGCGGTGACCACTGGACCTAACTCTCTCAATAAGGATAAGGCGACCATCGGTCCAAGGCTGCCTTCAGCGCCATAACCCACTAAAATGGTATAGCCTTGCAACGCCATCACCATGCCGATAAACAAGCCAGATATCACTACAATAAGAAGTGACTGCACACCTACTACATATATTTGCTTAATGGTCAGTGGTATCAACTTTAAAGGCTGAGGTTTGGCAATAATAGCGCCAAACAACATAAGGCTGGCGCGGCCAACCACTTCTAAACGATTAAGGGTATTAGTCCCTAAATTTATTAACCAATTCATGACGCGCTACCCAAAAAAGCCTGAGCCGTGCTACTCGCAGGATAATGAAAAGGTACTGGGCCATCTGCTTGGCCTTGCAAAAATTGTTGAACAAGCGGCGAGTCACTATTTTTAATTTGCTCTGGGGTACCACTGCCTATGATTTTTTTCTCTGCCAAAATGTAAATATAATCTGCAATAGTTAATACTTCAGTAACATCATGAGTCACAACAATACTGGTTAATTGCAAAGCATCATTCAGAGCTTTTATAAGCTTCACCAACACCCCCATCGAGATAGGATCTTGTCCGGCAAATGGTTCGTCATACATAATCAACTCTGGATCTAAAGCAATCGCTCTTGCCAGTGCTGCTCGGCGCGCCATACCACCAGATAATTCAGCAGGCATTAGCTCTGCCGCACCTCTCAAACCCACGGCTTGTAATTTCAGCATAACCACAGTGTGAATGATAGATTCAGATAACTTTGTATGCTCGCGTAGCGGGAAGGCGATATTGTCGAACACCGACATATCGGTAAATAACGCACCACTTTGAAATAACATGCTCATTTGTCTGCGGACTTCAAACAGGCGGTTGCGGCGCATTCCTGGAATGGACTCCCCTTTAAATTTCACATCACCTTTATCAGGTACCAACTGACCACCCATTAACCGCAACATAG
>QIJM01000114.1 GCA_003232445.1 Paraglaciecola arctica | reverse complement strand
ACCCCAAAGTAAACCAAAGCCCAAAAAGCCATTGTATAAACCTTGGTTCATAGCCAATACTTCAGAAGATTGTGCCACCTCTGCAGTCATTGAGAATATTTTTTGTCCAACAGGGTGATTCCAGAAAAACATTTCCAGCACCATTATGCCTAGATGCAACAGGGCGACTAAAAAGGTCATAAAACCAGCTAAAAACGTCATTGATAATACCTTGGCTACTTTGCTTCAGATGTGTTTTTTATAGTGTGATAAATTTGCTTAAGTTGCAAGGTTTGGCAGATATACCAGTGTCTTAATTTGCAGACTGTTTGGGTGAAAACAAAAAAGCGCCTTTCGGCGCTTTCAAATATGACTAAATTGTTACGGTTATTTCCCGGTTGGATTTTTCATGTAACGGAAGAAGTCACTGTCTGGCTCAATAACCAACACATCTTGTTTGCTGCTAAAGCTTTTCTTATAAGCATCCATACTTCTCAAGAACCTATAAAAATCAGGATCCTTTGTATATGTCTCAGCATAAATCTGCGCAGCTTGTGCTTCACCTTCACCCTTCAGTTTACGTAAGTTACGTTCTGCGTCAGCTAACATAACGGTGATTTTGGCATCGATACTAGCTTTAATAAATTCCGCTTTCTCTTTACCTACAGAGCGATGTTCTCTCGCTACCGCTTCACGTTCGGTGCGCATACGTTGGAAAATAAAGTTCCGTACTTCAAGTGGTAAGTTGATTTGTTTAACACGCACATCAATAATCTCTATACCCAACTCATCTGAGCTAGTAGAGGCTTGTTCCATGGCTTCATCCATTAATTCTGAACGTTCCCCTGAAACAATCTGTTGAATAGTACGAGTACCAAACTCAGAACGAAGACCATTATTCACTTTTTGTTGTAACAGTATTTCTGCACTAGCTTTGATACCACCAGTAGCGAGATAGTATTTAGCAAAGTCTTCAATTTTCCACTTAACATACAAGTCGACAATCAAATCTTTTTTCTCAGACGTCACAAAACGATCGGGCGCTTCATCCAAAGTTTGAATACGTGCATCGAGTGTTACCACACGGTCAAAGAAAGGAAGTTTTAAGTGTAAACCCGGCTCGAAAACTCGGGTTACATCCGTTTCGCTGTCTCTTTGCACTTTGCCAAACTGGATAACAATGGCTTTGTTGCCTTCTTCTACAACAAATAACGAACCAAATATGAGTAAGCCTAAGGCTACTATTATTAAAGCAATAAAATTTTTCATAGCTTATCTCCCACTACGTATGCCGTTATTACGGCTGTTTCTGGCGTTGCTGGTTACCGGCTGTGAAACAGCATCTTGATTACGCAAGCCTTCTAAAGTACTGCGGATATTAGCTGGGATAGTTGGCCCAGATTGATTGCCCAGTATTTTATCCAGCGGTAAATACATCATGTTGCCTGTGCCTTCTGTGTCCACTAATATTTTGCTGGTGTTACTGTACACTTGCTCCATAGATTCAAGGTAGATGCGACTACGTGTGACTTCTGGAGCAGTTATATATTGAGGTAGTAACTCTTCAAAGCGGGCAATTGCACCCTGCGCTTCTAATGTGACACGCTCTTTGTAAGCTTGAGCTTCTTGTGCCATACGGTTGACTTGTCCACGTGCGCGAGGCTCAAGTTCACGAGAATAAGCTTCTGCTTCGTTGATAAAACGCTGTTCATCTTCTTGTGCTGCAATGGCATCATCAAAAGCTTCTTTCACTTCCTCTGGTGGTCTTGCATCCTTGAAGTTCATGTCGAGAATAGCTATGCCCATGTCGTATGACTCAATTATACCCGTCAACTCATCCCGTACGCTTTGTCTTGCCACTTCACGACCACTTGTTAGTACGTCATCCATTTTTGAATGCCCTACTACATAACGAATGGCACTATCAAACGCCTGACTTAAACTCTCTTCAGGGCTAGTCACAGAAAAACTGTATTTATAAGGTTCGAGGATGCGATATTGCACTTCCATCTCAACACGTACCACGTTTTCGTCTTCAGTCAACATCGAGCCAGAAGAGGGCATAGAGCGGATCGTTTGCACATCTACAGGTTTAATGGTGTCAATGAAAGTCGGTTTCCAACGCAAGCCGGGGTCGACAAAATGGCTAAATTCACCAAAACGCAACACCACACCACGCTCAGCTTCACGAATAGTGTAAAAACCACTAAACACCCAGCCAATGACTAATATGCCTAAAATAACAATTGTACCTATTCCCCCAAGGCTTTTACCGCCTGATGAGCCGCCACTACCACCACCGCCAAACTTGCCAAACTTATTCATCAAGTTTTTGAATACCTCGTCTAAATCAGGTGGGCCTTGATCTCGGCCGCCCTTGTTTTTCCAAGGATCATTATTGTTTCCACCGGGCTCATTCCAAGCCATCATTTCTCTCCAACTAGTTAATTTAATAAATAGGTCTACTGACCTTTACGAGTTTTTTAAATTTTTGATCTGCTATTTGTTACTAATGTTTTACTATATATGACTCTAAATCAACGTCGACACGTTTAATTAGTCGGTTCCAATCACGCTGTTCCATACGTACATCGACTTGCCAATCACCATTTTCGGCATAACCTTGCGTGGCAATGCAGTTCATCTCAAAAAACACACCACGCAAATTACTTTTCTGTGGGGGGATTAATAAACTATGTTGTACCATGTTTTTTGATAAACATTCAGTAATTGCGCGGAGCAATAAATCAATACCCACCCCTTGCTGGGCAGATAACCAAACGCGAATGGGCATACCCGATTCGTCGCGATCTATTTTCGGACTGACGCTATCCATTCGATCAATTTTATTACACACCACCAATTGTTGAATATCGTTAGCTTTTATCTCCTCAAGCACTTCATTTACTTGACCAACATTCTCTCGAAACTGGTCGTCAGAATAATCGACTACATGTAATAACAAGTCAGCTTGTTGAGTTTCTTGCAAGGTAG
The DNA here is from genome assembly GCA_003232445.1 of Paraglaciecola arctica. Classification (GTDB taxonomy): domain Bacteria; phylum Pseudomonadota; class Gammaproteobacteria; order Enterobacterales; family Alteromonadaceae; genus Paraglaciecola; species Paraglaciecola arctica_A. Next base: position 1,152 of record QIJM01000114.1, on the reverse strand, counting down.
CTTTGAAGGCTGCTATCAGATCATGGGGGAGGTGACGGATAAAACCAACCGTATCGGCAAGAATTGCTGAACCCACGTCTTGTAACTGAATCTTTCTGAGCGTTGGATCAAGTGTGGCAAACAGTTGATCAGCTGCATAAACTGCAGATTGTGTCATGGTATTAAATAAAGTCGATTTGCCTGCGTTGGTATATCCCACTAGTGAAACAGTTGGGATTTCTGCTCGAATTCTGGAGCGGCGACCTTGCTCACGCTGTTTTTGTACTTTATCGAGGCGGCGCAAAATGGCTTTAATTCTTGCTCGCAAGAGTCTGCGATCAGTTTCTAGTTGAGTTTCACCTGGGCCACGTAAGCCTATTCCGCCTTTTTGTCTTTCAAGGTGAGTCCAGCCTCGAATCAATCGAGTGCTGATATGACGAAGTTGTGCTAGCTCTACTTGCAATTTCCCTTCGTGGGTGCGGGCGCGCTGAGCAAAAATGTCTAATATCAGACCAGTACGGTCGAGTACTCTACATTTGCAAAGTTGTTCTAAATTACGTTCTTGAGAAGGGGATAAACTATGATTAAAAATCACCACATCAGCTTGTTGAGTTCTGACCGCATGGGCAATTTCTTCGGCTTTGCCGCTACCCACAAAATAACGAGCCTGCGGTGCCTGCCGAGAACCTGTGACTACATCTATGGCGTTTACACCAGCAGACGACACAAGCAGTTGTAATTCTAATAAATCTTCTTTGCTATTTTCATCAGCAAAATCAACATGTACCAAAACAGCCTGTTCACCTGCTTCATAACGGTCAAACAATCCGTTCTCCTAAAACCATCTCTAGTTTTCGTCTGCTTCCGTTTGACCTACAGTAGGCATTAGAATTGCGCGTGATGGGACAACGGTAGAAATTGCGTGTTTATAAACCATTTGGCTTACAGTGTTTTTAAGTAAAATCACAAACTGATCAAATGACTCTACTTGTCCTTGAAGTTTAATCCCGTTAACAAGGTAAATGGATACAGGAATACGCTCTTTACGCAGCGCATTGAGGAACGGGTCTTGTAATGATTGCCCTTTTGCCATGATCTGTCCTTTTCTTTTTATTATAAAATTTTTACCCTAAAACAGGATTATACAGTAAAACATATAGCTGTATAGACCGC
>QIJM01000145.1 GCA_003232445.1 Paraglaciecola arctica | reverse complement strand
ATTAAGGTTAGACCACCTAGGAAGCATGGTGCAACATTATCGTAATGTACACTGCCACTTATTTGTCCTTCTAGTTCACCCATAACCAACAACAATTCATTTTTGGTAAAAGGGGCTTGACCAAAATACTCAGTAAAAAACTGATTCAGACCATGCAATGCCGCCACAATTGAGCTAGCGCTTGAGCCTAATCCACTGCCAATAGGTAAATGTTTATGCAGGGTCATTTTGAGTGCGGGAATAGCACTTTTTGCGTGACCTTGTTTCTGCAACTCGGCAATAAAGTGCTGATAACAACGGGTGACAATATTGCTGTTCGGATCAGGCGGCAACTTGTCTGCAAAACGTCCTTTGACGTCTAAACTAAACTGCTCCGCTACTTGGATATCGACTTCATCACCTAATAAACTGCCGTCTATTGGTTTTAATGCCGCACCAAGCAAGTCAAAACCTAAGCTGACATTACCGACAGAAGCTGGCGCATACGCCCTTAGGATAACGTTTTTCATATTAGCTTTTGACATTATACAGATTGCTTCCAAGGCATAGTGCGCATGACATCGGCGAATACGCCTGCCGCAGTAACCGCAGCGCCTGCACCATAACCTCGAATAACATAAGGAATAGGTTGGTAATAATGGCTGTGAATGGCTAAGGCATTTTCGCCTTCTTTTACCATATACAATGGATGCGACTCACTGACAGCTTCGATGCTGACCACACATTTACCGTGATCAATCGAACCAACATAACGCAACACTTTTCCTTCATCCTTCGCGGCGGCTACTTTCTCAGCGTAGTAACTATCTAATTCAGGCAAACGCGCCATAAAGTCTTCGATACTGCCACTGGCATCAAAAGATAACGGTAATACTGGTTCGATGGTGATGTCGGATAACTCAAGCGTTAAACCTGATTCACGGGCTATAATCAGTAGTTTTCTGGCTACGTCCATACCACTCAAATCATCACGAGGGTCAGGCTCAGTAAAAGCATTCTTTTTGGCAATTTCAGTTGCCTCAGACAGGCTCAATCCTTCGTCTAACTTACCAAACACAAAAGATAATGAACCAGACAAAATCCCCTCAAAGCGGACTAATTCATCGCCGGCATAAAACAAGTGTTGTAAATTATCGATAACCGGCAAACCAGCACCCACTGTGGTTTCATACAAAAATTGGCGGTTGGTCTGTTGAGCGGTTTCTCTTAACAATTTATAAAACTCAGTGCTGGCTGTGTTGGATTTTTTGTTTGGTGTAACAACATGAAAGCCATCTAACATCATCTGAGGATATTGATCGGCAATGTACGAGCTACTGGTACAGTCGATAACAACAGGGTTAACCAAGCTGTTGTTGTGCACAAAATTTTTCAAATTTTCGATAGACAATTGTTTATCACTTTGCTCTAAGTCTTCCTGCCAAGATGTACTCAAGTCTATGCCGTTGGATTGAAGCAATAATTTCTTACTATTGGCAATGCCGTAAACTTTTAAACTTATATTTTTTGCAAGTAAAGAAGCTTGTTGGCGAGCGATTTGGGCTAACAGCTCTTTTCCTACACTACCACAGCCCACTAAAAATGCATCTATGGTATGTAGGTTAGAGAAAAAATTCTGATGCACTACTTTAACGGCTTTCTTAACTTTGCTGGCTTCGATTACAGTGGAAATGGAGCGTTCAGAGGAACCTTGAGCGATAGCCACGTTATTCACTCTTGCTTGCGCCAAGGAACTGAAGAATTTGGCGGCCAAACCTTTAGAATGGCGCATACCGTCGCCTACCAAAGTCACAATAGCTAATTCATGACGTACTTCGATAGGGTCAAGCAGCTGATTGCTTAGCTCTAAAGCAAATGAATCTTCTAATAAGTCCTGTGCATGACTGGCATCTATACTATGAATGCAGAAACTGATGCTGTATTCAGACGAAGACTGGGTAATCAAACTAATCGAGATATTTGCGTTAGACATGATTTCGAACACACGGCTAGCCATACCGACCATGCCCTTCATGCCTGGGCCTGCCACGTTAAACATAGTCATATCATCTAAGTGCGAGATACCTTTTACGCTCGTCCATTTAGTACTGGCTTCGTTACTGATTAACGTACCTGGCGCAGCTGGATTTAGCGTATTGCGAATTAAACATGGGATATGGTGCTGTGCGATTGGGCCGATAGTTTTTGGATGTAACACTTTCGCGCCAAAATAAGACAACTCCATGGCTTCTTGATAAGTCAGCTTATCGAGCAATACTGCGCCTTCTACTTGGTTTGGATCAGCATTATAAACACCATCTACGTCTGTCCAAATCTCACAGCACTCAGCATTTATACAAGCGGCTAAAATAGCAGCAGAATAATCTGAACCATTGCGACCTAAAGTGACTTTTTCACCGGCTTCGTTAACCGCAACAAACCCAGGCATAATTAAGATTTGTTTACCTGAAATATCGACATCGCTAAAGCGAGCCTTACTAGCAGATACATCGGCAATACTGTCTAAGTAGTCACCTTCAGCGACAATATACTTAATTGGATCAATAATGCAATTGGCATGACCTAAAGTGGTTAAAATCTCACTAAAAATATTCACACTGATATATTCGCCAACGCTCAACACTCTAGCGACAACTTGCTCAGGCGCACAGCGTAGCAATGCAAAACCTTCTAAATGCTGATTGAGGTCGTTTAAAGTATGTTGAATGAAGTCGGCTAGTTTAGCTTGAGAAAAATGGGGTAGATTGGTTTGCAAGTCATCCAAAATACCAAATAAAACCATATTTAATTTGGCAAACAACTCACCGTAATCTTTGCCTGATGCTGCTTCGTCACACAATAGCGATAAGGCATTGGTCACGCCCTTAGGAGCCGACAATACAACCGCCGCACCCACGTCGGTGTGACAGGCAATACTAATGTCTTTCACTCTTAAGTAACGTTCTGCATCAGCGAGAGATGACCCGCCAAACTTCAATACCTTCATTTTTTAATTCCTCAACTGTTTTCAACACACTATGTTTATCAGGTGTTTTTTAAGCATTCCAAATAACAAAAAAGCCCGCTATTAATACTTATGCACTAGCCAGCGACCACCCTATCAAAGGTGATAATAATCATACTGGTGGTGTTTGTTGTTATTCTTTTCATGCACGCAATTTGCCGTATAGACGTCTATATGTCAACCCGCGCTTAAAGTTGTTTTGTTATTTGATATATCTGTACCACGCAACGTCTCATTATCTGAATCTTATTAGCGACAGGGCTGTCGGGGTTTTTTACACAATCAGTGAAATAAAAAATTATGTCTTTAACTGAAAAATTAGCCATACAAACACCGTCACCCGTACAAGTGATCACGCCGCATTGGGCAAAGTTGCGAGACATTCAAATATCTATAAAACGTGATGATCTGCTCCACCCAGTAATATCGGGTAATAAATGGCGCAAACTTAAATATACCTTACTGGAAGCATGTGACAATGACGTTAAACACATTGTAAGCTTTGGTGGCGGTTATTCTAATCATCTCCACGCTCTAGGTTATTGTTGTCACCAATTAGGTATCCACTTAAGCGCAATAGTACGAGGGGATTATTCACAAAATCTTAGCCCAATGTTACGGGACTTGCTTAATTGGGGGGCTGATATTCAGTATGTCGACAGAGCAACCTATCAACAACGTGCTGAGCCTCAGTACCTACAAACACTTACCACAAAATATCCAAGTGCTTTGCTGATACCTGAAGGTGGTTCGCAGTTACAAGCTTTAAAAGGTGTAGCTGAAATTGTTGATGAACTGTGCAATCCATATGATTATATTTTGGCGCCGGTTGCCAGCGGAGGCACACTTGCTGGATTAATCACTGGTTTAACCAAGCACGGCAAACTAACAGACTGCAAAATATTAGGCATTGGCGTGCTTAAAGGTGAGGGGTACCTAGAACAACTGGTTACAAATCTGTTAGCAAAGGATGAGCAGACAAAAAACTGGCAGATAAATCACGATTATCATTTTGGGGGATATGCTAAGTCTAATCATGAACTCGCACAATTTTGCAGTGATTTTCATCAACAAACCAAGACTAAAATAGAGCCGGTTTATAGCGGAAAGCTATTTTTTGCGCTACGTGATTTAATTGCTAAAGGGTACTTCTCTCATGGAAGCCGTATATTAGCTTTGCATACTGGCGGTTTGCAGGGGGCTAGATAATTTCACATGAACCAAGTATTTTATTTATTGAAAAACAGCTAGGTGTTACGATTTGCTGATATCCTCCGCGCAAAAACACTTTAACGGACTACCATGAGCCACAGCATTCGCTACCCAAACTCCACTCTTTTCATTGTTATTACATTGCTTTTTTTAAGCGCATGTAGTTCTCAGTTTACGCGAGAAGCAACCTCTGAACTTAAACTGCAGACACAGCGCTACGGTCATGCCAGTGCTACCGATGGAGAACATATATTTGTTTTTGCAGGCTCTAATGGTAGAAAATTTTTATCGGACGTTGAAGTCATCGACCCGATTAATGGAACTGTCAAAGTACTCAAAAACAAAGTTATACCTAGACGTTATTTCTCAGCAGTATGGGATGGTAAAGACTCTATCTACTTAATTGGAGGTGTGTCATATATAGATAATATTGCCACACTTGAAAACAGAGTAGAAATTTTTAATATACATAGTTTCGAAGTGACTCTAGGTGCCCCTATTCCAGCACCCCGAAGAGACTCTCGGTCTGTATTGCTCGATGATCGCATCTATGTCATTGGCGGTAACATCAGCTCTAAGGGTAAGTCTTTAGATAGTATCCAGCGCTTCACGCTCTAACTGGTAACAATTAACTCATGGAAATGAACTGGCTACAAGGTTTTGCAGGCGCTTCACCACAGGAATGGATAGCGACGATATCAGGCTTTATCTGTGTTTACTTAGTCATAAAACGCAGTATCTGGTGTTTCGCTTTTGGCTTTGTACAAGTTAGCATTTACGTTTGGATTTTTTACGACGTGAAGCTGTATTCGGATATGGCATTGCACGTATTTTATATTGGTTTTCAAATCTATGGTTGGCTACTGTGGAAAAATGCTCAAGACTCAACCGGCCACGTGATCGTTAACCAAGGTACTACCAAGGAATATGTTTTGTGGATTATCGCTATTGTTGTTAGCACTAGTTTGCTCGGTACGATAATGACCCATTACACAGATGCTAGTTTTCCCTACACTGATGCCTTTACTACTTGTGCTAGCTTGGCAGCCCAGTGGTTATTGTCACACAAAAAATTATTGAACTGGACGGTATGGATAGTCGTAGACATTGTTGCTATTGCAATATATTGGCAAAAAGGTCTATTCCCAACATCAGCTTTGTACGCTTGTTTCTTGGTAATGGCTATTATCGGCCAATGGCAATGGTATAAACACTTAACCTCTAATCCACATAACTCAAATAAAGGTCAGCTCATTTCGTGATCAAAAAAATTGTCATCTTAGGTGATCCCTCCACCGGTAAAACCACCTTATGTGATGATATCCCTTACGGTGATACATGGGAGCGTTCAGGCGACGCCAACCACCATAAATTTCAGGCGTTTAGCCGTCAATACCTTAAAGAACATGGTATCAAACACATACTCGCATCGGGTGACATCGCACAAAGGAAAATGTCAATGGATTGGTATAAGTATCCTCTGCTTCGTTTTTCAATATTCAACTTGCACCACAATAAATTACTGCTAGCATTCAGCTTTTATTATACAACCGTGCTTATCTAGGAACTTTCTATGTCCCGAGTTTTAATCATTGGCGCTGGCGGTGTGGCGGCCGTCACCATAAAAAAATGTGCTCGATTACCTGAGCTATTTGATGAAATTTATCTCTCCAGTCGCACAGTTTCAAAATGTGAAGCACTGCAAAAAGAAGTGGGGATAGATAGAGTCAAGGGGGTATTTGCTGTTGATGCCGATCATGCCAGTGAAGTGGTTGCGGTGATTAACCAAGTCAAACCAGATTTGGTCATCAATTTAGCCTTGCCCTACCAAGACTTAGCCATAATGGATGCCTGTCTGGAAACAGGTGTGGATTATATGGATACCGCCAATTACGAACCCAAAGATGTCGCCAAATTCGAATATTCATGGCAATGGGCCTACCAAGAAAAATTCCAACAAGCTGGCTTGATGGCGTTGTTGGGCAGCGGTTTTGATCCCGGTGTTACCAATGTTTATACTGCTTATGCGGCCAAACATTACTTTGATGAAATTCATTATCTAGACATAGTTGACTGTAACGGCGGTGATCACGGTCAAGCCTTTGCCACCAACTTCAACCCTGAAATTAATATTCGTGAAATCACCCAGCGTGGGCGTTTTTATGAAAACGGTGAATGGAAAGAAACTGAACCATTAAGCGTGAGGGAAGACTTGGATTATCAAAATATCGGAGTGCGTGCCTCATATTTGATGTTCCACGAAGAACTAGAATCACTGGTCAAACATTTCCCCAGCCTTAAACGTGCTCGTTTTTGGATGACCTTTGGTGACGCTTACCTGACCCACCTCAAAGTACTTGAAGGTATCGGCATGACCAGTATCGCGCCTATCAACTTCCAAGGTCAGCAAATTATACCTTTAGAGTTTTTAAAGGCGATCTTACCTGATCCAAGTTCATTGGCTGACGGATACACGGGTCAAACCTGCATTGGTACCTATATAACGGGCGTAAAAGATGGCCAAGAAAAAACCATTTTTATCTACAATAATTGTGAACATGCCAAGTGCCATGAAGAAGTGGGTGCGCAAGCGGTATCTTATACCACTGGCGTACCCGCTATGATAGGCGCTGCCTTGATGTTAAATGGCACATGGAAAAAACCTGGTGTATGGAATATGGAGCAATTTGATCCAGATCCCTTTATGCAGATGCTAAATGTTCACGGTTTACCTTGGCATGTGATTGAATGTGAACAAAGCCCATTTAGTAGATCATAATAGCTTCGAGTGTCTAGCTACGAGTGACTAGTTTAAAAATACTACATTGGTCTTACTTGCATCACGCGGCAACCGGTTCTTACCTAAAAAAGCTTTGAAATCATCTTCAAAGCTTTTTTGCTTTAATTCTCAGGTTGGCAAAGCTATTCTAAGCAGCTAATTTGTTTTGTCACGAAAAGTAATTTTCTTATGCAAGATCCTATG
>QIJM01000427.1 GCA_003232445.1 Paraglaciecola arctica | reverse complement strand
CGCACCTTTTATGGCTTTCATCCAGAACAAGAGGTGCTTGAACAGTTATCTCGGATAGAACAACACTGCCCTGAGGTTGTGTTTCAAAAACAGCTTTCAAGCGATGAAAATGAATCCCCCGCTGCGTTAAGTATTGAAGAGTTAGACAGTGTAAAGCTCAGAAACCAGCAACAACCCATGCCATATGAAATTGAATGTTTAGTAGTACTTGGATGTGGACTTGCTATTCACTTGAGTCATTTATTAAAGCAGCACAAAATTAAAAACCTGCTGATTTACGAACCAGAATTGCAATACTTCCAATGTTCGGTCATGACCACCTCATGGCAAGAAATTTTCACCCTAGCAAAAGAACATAATACAGCTATTTTTCTGCAACTGGAAAAAGATGGCCGAGACCTGATCCAAGACGTAAACGAACTAATTGAACACTGTGCTATTTCCAGCTTCCACCTTTACAAACACTATAACCATCAAGTGTTCGACTCATTACACAAAGATTTATCCGAGCGAAGTTGGAGTGAAATTGAAAACAATGGCTTTAGCATCAAGTCAAAGGAAAGCTACTTAGACTACTTGCCACACTGGACGCCCAACATAGACTTAGCCAACCAATCTTTGTTAAAAGCACCTAACGATAAGTTGACCAACAACCTCAATGCCTTTAAAAAGTTTTTCCCTGAAATATATAAAGAATATAAAGACTACACACCCAAAAAATGGCTGCCAATCACCAACTCAGAGGGCGAAGTCAACCTCATTAAAATTGACAGCCTACACACATGGTACGGTGAGTCCCCAAAACATGATTGTACTTTAAACTTTGAAAACTTTAACGAACAACCCAACAAAGATGGCTTAGTACTAGGCTACAGAGGTACCAAACTCGTCCACTACATTCATTATCAATTTGTTAAAGAAACCGAAGAACTGCTCAAACAAGCCGAAGAAGAAGTAGGTGCCCTGCCCGACAATGTCGCATCAATCATCATGTTTGGTTTAGGTGTGGGCTATCAGTTAGAGAAATTACTTGATGAACATACGGTCGAAAAACTGTTTATCTGCGAACCTAATCCAGATTTTTTCTATGCCTCACTATTTGCCATTGATTGGCAAACTGTATTCGAAACAGTCGAAAAGTCAGAGTCACGCATTTACCTAAATATCGGTGACGACGGCACTAATTTATTCAGAGATTTATTAAGTCAATTTTACGCAATTGGCCCTTACATTCTGAATAGCACCTACTTTTACCAAAGTTACTATAACGCATCGTTAAACTCCGCCATCAGCCAACTAAGAGAACAATTGCAAGTGGTGATATCTATGGGCGAATATTTCGACCATGCCTATTATGGTATCGCCCATACAAAAGAAGGTATGCGGCGAAAAATTCCTGTATTAGCAGCAAATCCCGCAAGCAAACTCAGTTACGACAACAAAGAAGTGCCGATATTTATTGTTGGCAATGGCCCGTCGTTAGACAGCTCGATTGATGCCATCAAAGAATGGCAAGGCCAAGCGATTATCGTTAGCTGTGGAACCACGTTACAAGCCTTGCACAGACATGGCATCACACCTGATTTTCATGCAGAGATAGAACAAAACAGAAGCACCTTTGACTGGGCAGTGTTAATAGGCGATTTAGACTACTTAAAAAACATCACTCTCATATCATGTAACGGTATCCATCCCGACACATGTGATTTGTACAAAGATGTCATGATAGCGTTTAAAGAAGGCGAATCATCAACGGTATCTGCACTCAACGTATTAGGCCGCGAAAACTTTGAAACACTACTAAACGCCTTTCCTACTGTCAGTAATTTTGTCTGCGACTTATTCAGCACCATAGGGTTTACCAGTATCTACCTAATTGGTGTCGATCTCGGGTTTGTCGATGTTAAACACCACCACTCCAAATCATCTGGCTACTACCAAGACGACGGGCAAGAAACATACGACTATACCAAAAGTGCAAACACTTCTTTAATAGTGCCTGGGAATTTTCGCCCTACGGTCAACACTAAACACGAATTTAAAGTGTCTAGGCAAATTATCGAACAAGTCACCCATTCAAAACCTAAAGGACAAGCGTTTTACAACTGTAGTGATGGAGCAAAAATCCACGGCACGTTACCCATTAGGCCTGATGGATTGCTAATACTTGCAACTGAACAACAAAAAGCGCAAGCAATTGAAAAACTAAAAACAAGTATTTTTTCATCCAAAACCTTAAGCAATTATGCAGAGAAGTTTGGAAATCAGTTTTCACACGACCTATTGATCGAAGAACTAGAGGCCTTTGAAACACTTTTAGAGCAAGAGATCACTAACAAGGAAGAGCTCAACAATATAATCAACAAACAGAAGGAGATGCTGTTTGTGTCATATAAAAATGGTAAATCACTACTGTTTTATTATTTGTATGGGACGGTGAATTATACGAATGCGGTTTTAACCAAGCTGTCATGTAACATTGAGCATAGTTGTGAAGCGATGATAAGAGTTAAGGATGCCATAGCTAAGTGGAAAAAAACGGTTGCAGTGTTGAAAGAGTTTTTAGTAATTTGTGAAAACAGCCAATACTTTGAAACATCCACATTCAAAATGTGGAGAAGAGAATTAATGCTTCTGCCAAAAAAATCTGCTGGGATATCTATGTTGGCGATATCCAGTAGAAAAGAATTTAGAAAATGTATTACTTGGAACCACGCAAAACACTTCCCATTTCTTCATGATTTTCAAACCACAAACAGTGCAAAAAACAAAGCACTAGCAGAAAAGTACGATTTCGTTATTTACGATGAAAGTGAAAAAAATATGATGTTATCAGGTAGGATCAACACAATGTGTGTAACCCACTCAAATGATGTTTCGATTATTACCAAAAAAGCAGGCTTCTATCTATCTATCCCTAATATCGACAACGCATCGATAATCAACAACATCACTTCACTTACATTGACTGCTATTCGAGCTTGTTTGATCAAAAAAGCAACAGCATTTATCATTCCTAAACTCACCACATGCGATAGTTCAAAGTTTGGTAATGTAGTGATGTATAAGATCCCCAAAGGATACGTTGCGGTGGACTTTTTTCATTTTATTTTTATATGTGCAACAAAAGGCGCAGGTGTTGTATACGATGTATCAGGGACAAGAGGGAGATTAATAATTGGAGACATTAAGATGAAACATCTACTCCATAAAATAGTAAGCAGAGAAATACTGACTGACACGGAAAAGCGACATGAAAAAACAGTATCGCTTGGCGTACAAAAAACCCAATAAACCTTCCAAATAACTGAGTGAAATGCACTAACCGTGCGGTTTCTTTTTTTAAAAGGCTAAAGTTTAACTTAGCAATACCGCTATAAACGAGTACAAAATAGATAACATAAAGAAATTAATATGATTGAAATTTCATTAGAATATTTACATAAAATTGCTGAACAAATAATTGTGATGTGTTCATTGCTGGCAGGTTTTTCAATTGCAGTTGTAGCCAATTTTTTAATTTCTGACAGAAAAGGACGTTTATTAAATAGCATAATGGCATTTGCTACGACTGCTGCCTGTTTCTTTTTGATAACATTGTTTTCAATGACCGATATCATTATGAGAACAACAGAAGGATTTCCTTCAAACGTTTCGGCAAATGATTTATTATTTTCAAAAATTGTTGGATTTATTTCATTTATTTTAGGAATGATTTCATTAATAACAATGATTTCTTTATCCGGATGGACTAAGTCAAAAAAAATGGGGATGTTTACCACTGTTCTTGGAGCATTGTCGCTAATATTGATATTGACAACGATTATTTAACTATCTTTAAATATTAAGAAAATGGAGGTCAAGTTGGTAAAATAAATGACGTAGGATTTCAATTGGGGTTAAGGAAAACAATTCGGGTTAGGCTGCAAAAATAGGGGCACATAATTTGGATTGTCTCTTGGCGTTACTTTATTAAGTTTTGCGAGGACATGATGAAACGAGCATTGATTTTTGGAACTGGGGCCTCGGCAACCCATTTAATGAAAAATTTGCCCGGCAAAACACAGTACCTTGCGGCCGTCGACAACGATGCAGAACGATACGGTGAAGAGTTCTTTGGGTTACCTATTATCCCCCCAAGTAGTA
>QIJM01000572.1 GCA_003232445.1 Paraglaciecola arctica | reverse complement strand
GGCAAGCGGGGATGTTTTCTGGTGGTTATGATTTAAAAGTCATGCGCGATAGTATGAGTGCAGCCATGGCCTTGGTTGAAAAAGGCTCAACGTTGGCAAGGCGGATGCTGTCGTTTCCCTATCCCGTGATGGCAGCATGTAGTGGTCACGCGGTTGCCAAGGGAGCTTTTTTATTGTTAGCCGCTGATTATCGAATTGGTGTTGATGGGGCATTTAAAATTGGTTTAAACGAAGTCGCAATAGGTATGACTATGCACCATGGTGGTGTAGAATTAGCGCGCGGTCGATTAGCACCTGTATTTTTTAACCGTTCAGTGATTTTAGCTGAAATGGTCTCACCAAAAGAAGCGGTCACCGCTGGATTTTTAGATAAGGTCGTCAGCGAAGCAGAATTTGCACCTACGGTACAAGCGATTGCTCAGGCTATGACCAAACTAGATATGCAAGCCCATCACCAAACAAAATTAAAAGCACGAGCAGAATTATTGCAAGTGTTAGACGAGTGTATCGAAAAAGACCGTCATAGTAGCCTTTAAGGCTGGTTGACCGACCTAACAAATAGAGAATATTTTGAATAAAGAATTTGCTTCACTGGGTTTAAACAACGCCTTGCTTGATAACTTGGAATCTATGGGTTTCAAAGAAATGACCGACATCCAAGCGATGAGCTTGCCAGCCATTATTGAAGGCAAAGATGTAGTCGGCAAAGCCAAAACGGGTAGCGGTAAAACTGCTGCCTTTGGTTTAGGTTTATTACATCACCTCAAGGTAAAGCGATTTAGAGTTCAAGCATTGGTTATGTGCCCTACGCGTGAACTGGCCGAACAAGTGGCACTGGAAATCCGTAAGTTAGGCCGTGGCATTCATAATATTAAAGTACTGACTTTGTGTGGCGGCACGCCTTTGGGTCCACAAATTGGTTCATTAGAGCATGGTGCACATATTATTGTGGGTACGCCAGGGCGGATTATGGATCATTTGTTTCGCCAACGCTTAGATTTAAGCGAGGTGAATACCTTAGTGCTCGACGAAGCCGATCGTATGTTAGATATGGGCTTTGAAGTAGAAATGGCCAAAGTGATTGATGCTGTGCCGCTCGATCGCCAAACCTTGTTATTTTCTGCTACCTACCCTGATTCTATTGCGCAGATAAGTCGAGATGTGCAGCGCAATCCTCTAGAAGTCAGTGTCGAAGCCACCCACGAAACTAGCAGTATTGAACAGCTGTTTTTTGAAGTGGAAGAGCCTCATCGTATTAAAGCAGTGGCGGCTATGTTAAGTCACTACCAAGCAGGATCGGCTATCGTATTTTGTAATACTAAAATTGCCTGTCAGGAAGTGGCCGACGAACTGACCAAATTAGGCGTGTCTGCATTAGCCTTGCATGGTGATTTAGAACAGCGCGATAGAACCCAAGTGTTAACCCGCTTCTCGAATCGAAGTGTATCTGTGTTGGTTGCCACCGACGTTGCTTCGCGCGGTTTGGATATTAAAGAAGTCAACGCGGTCATCAGTTACCAAATCACCCCCGACCCTGAAGTGCACATTCACCGCATTGGCCGAACTGGCCGTGCTGATGCTAAAGGTTTAGCACTCACCCTTTGTACAGCAAAAGAAATCCCTCGCGCCAATGCGATTGAAGATTATCAAAAAGCGAAAATAAAATGGACAGGTATCCAAGCGCTTCGTTTTCATGCCAATCGCCTTATTCAGCCCGAATACGCCACAATATGCATTGATGGCGGCAAAAAAAGTAAAATCCGCCCCGGTGATATTCTAGGCGCTTTAACTAAAGACGCGGATATTGCCGGTGATGATATAGGCAAAATAAACGTCACAGCCACTCATACTTACGTGGCGGTTAAAACTCGTAGCGTTAAGCGGGCGCTTAAACAATTTAACGAAGGTAAATTGAAAGGGCGTAATTTTAAGGCTAGGAAGTTAAGCTAAGAGCAGCTTCTAGCGACGACTAAAGTAATTATCTGGAGGTTTTGCAACAGCTATCACCCGTTGAAGGTTTTTGCATGATCAACTAAGAGAGTTAAATAAATTATTGCGAATAACCATAAAAGCTGAGTTAACTTCGAGCATTCGTAAATCAGTTGAAGCATGGGATGAATTACGAAGATTGAAAGGAAAATAAAAACCGTTGGTCAGAACCTGCATTACTGCTACCCACAACCAATAAAAAAGGATGTTACAAGCATCCTTTTTTATTTCAGATTTGTTGCTATAATCAGCCTTTTTCTACCTGACCAAATTCTAGTTCTACTGGTGTTGAACGACCAAATATAAGTACAGATACCTTCAAGCGGCTTTTTTCGTAATCGACTTCTTCGACCGCACCATTGAAATCGGCAAATGGGCCGTCGGTAACACGTACCACTTCGCCCGGTTCGAACAAAAATTTTGGTTTTGGCTTATCAACGCCTTCTTCAAGACGATTCAAAATAGCATCAGCTTCTTTTGTAGTGATAGGCGCTGGGCGGTCTGAAGTACCACCAATAAAACCTAGTACTCGAGGTACACTTTTAACTAAATGCCATGAATCTTCATTCATGTCCATTTGCACTAGTACGTAACCAGGGAAAAACTTACGTTCACTTTTTCTTTGTTGCCCTGCACGCATTTCAACAACTTCTTCGGTAGGCACTAAAATCT
This sequence comes from Paraglaciecola arctica, assembly GCA_003232445.1. GTDB lineage: Bacteria > Pseudomonadota > Gammaproteobacteria > Enterobacterales > Alteromonadaceae > Paraglaciecola > Paraglaciecola arctica_A. The sequence continues at coordinate 1,500 of QIJM01000572.1, read as the reverse complement.
CACCAAAGTAGTCTTCCATTTTGTGCATTCTAATATGTTCTAACAAGGTTTTTTGAACACGGCCTTCATAACCAGAAAAAGCTTGAACCACGTACCATTTTTTATCAGACATAGCTTAAATTCCTAATCCAGTTATAAATGAAACAACCTCAACGATAATTCCGTCTAGGCCCCACAAAATTAGTGCCACCACAATAGTAGCGGCTAATACAATCATAGTGGTGGTAGTCGCTTCTTGGCGAGTAGGCCATACAACCTTGCGTATTTCAGTGCGTGATTCTTTTGCAAAAGTAATAAAGGTACTGCCTTTAACTGTGGTGGAAGCTATAAAACCGGCAATACCCACAGCGGCGACGGCGATAAGGGCAATATACAGAACCGAGAGTTCTGGAAAAAAGTGGTTAACAGCAACTACGCCCCCTAACAAACCAAATATAATCAACCACTTCAACATATCTAGTGGGTTGGAATTGTTTTCTGTATTTTCGCTCATGCTAAACCCTAATTTACTGACTAGTTGCATTGTCCCCAAGTCATACTTATATGGGGACACTTTTTGCCAAAAATATGGCAGGGGTGGAGGGATGACCTCAGTTGCGTCCTTGCAACTGACCACAAGCGGCGCTACCGCTGTTCAAATCGTTCCAGACGATTTGTCAAACCCGTGGTGGTTCTCACCCTCTACCTCTTAACTACTTTTTATAACCCACAGCCAAAGCGAACTAAGACTGCACTTTTACATTCTGCATTCTGGCAGGGGTGGAGGGATTCGAACCCCCAACCATCGGTTTTGGAGACCGCTGTTCTACCAATTGGAACTACACCCCTAAAACTCAGAGCGATTGTAGGACATCAAAATAACTGTCCAACAACGCAAATTTTAGTTACATCAACCTTGTAGAATCATCGATTTTTCGGGAAAAATTCTGAATCACTATCAAGGAGGGAGGCGTATTATACTTATTGGCATCGGGGATTCAAGGAGAAAGATTGAAGAAGGCAAGTGCGCGCCATACAAACCTCCTGAATATGTATTCAGTTTTTAGCTTAGTTGGTTCTTCAATGCTAACATTGTGGCCTCTCACTCGGGCGATAAAAAGCAATTGCGGTGCGTTATTGGCATCGATAATAGGCGGCTAATATTTCATATGCAGAGTAATTTTTGTTGAATGACTTTATCGATATATTTGAATCACTTAATGCCCTATTTTGACAAGATCCCGTGGCATAAAGATAGCATTATAGCTTCCGTGTGTTGACAGCATCTATTTTACTGATATAAAACCCTTCCTATATTTAACAGTCTTGGAGTCATTTCTTGAACAAGAGTATTATCACCAATGGATTAGCCCTTGCCTTAGTGTTGCTTGGTTTTTTCTTAGACAACATTATAGTCAAAACCGTTGGGTTGTTTGCGGTATCAGGTGCTATCACCAATTGGATAGCGGTACACATGTTGTTTGAAAAAGTACCCGGATTATATGGTTCTGGGGTTATACC
>QIJM01000445.1 GCA_003232445.1 Paraglaciecola arctica | reverse complement strand
ATTGTCAGTCCGATTTTTAGAAATTTCATAGAATGTCTCTTAGTTATGGGTATAAGCCTAGCTTAGGGCTTTACCTCGAAACAGATTAGACCCATATTTTGGCTAATATATTTCAAATAACATCTTTTGGCAGACTTACTCTGGCAACTCCATCACACCATCGATTTCAATTTGTACACCTTTTGGTAAAGCGCTCACTTGTACCGCTGCACGGGCAGGATAGGGTTGCCCAAAATACAGGCTCATAATTTCATTAACCATGGCAAAATTGCTCAAATCTGTTAAAAAAATATTCACCTTTGCCAAGTGATCCATCGCTCCCCCTGCTGCTTCACACACCGCTTGTACATTTTTGAATACTTGATGGGCTTGCTCAGTAAAATCTTCAGATATGACCTGCATAGTCTCTGGTACCAAAGGAATTTGGCCTGAAAGATACACGGTTGTGCCGCACTTAATCGCTTGGCTATAAGTGCCAATAGCTTGTGGCGCCTTGTCGGTATGGATAACGGACTTAGACATAATAGTGACCTTTTTCTATTTGTAGATGAGTGAATTAGCGCAAACCCTAATTTTGTTTGGCCTGACTATGCCTAGAGACACGCTGTACTTCAGGCATGGTACGGATTTTACGCATGACATTGGCTAATTGCAGACGGTTTTTAATGGTCAGCTCAATAGCGATATAATAAACGTTACTTTCTTTTTCTTCGGTTTGTAATCCAACAATATTTGAACCACAACTTGCAACAGTGTTGGTCAATGTCGCTAAGGTACCTTGATTGTTAATTAACTCAATGCGCAACGCGGCGTGAAAATCACCGAGTACATCAACACCCCACTGCATGACTAATACTCGATGGGGTTCTTCTTTACTGAGTTTGCGAATGTTACTGCAACCAGTTTGATGAATGGCCATGCCACGACCTGGACTTAACACCGCAACAATTTCGTCATCAGGGATAGGATGGCAGCAGCGCGAATAGGAAACCAATAAACCTTCGGTGCCACGAATCGCAATCTTACTTTGTTTGTCAGACAAATCGGTATTGTCACCCAATAAGCGCCTTGCCACTATGGCGCTAAGTTCGTTACCTAAACCTATATCCGCTAACAATTCTGAAAAATTGTTATGTTTGGTTTCCATTACCACACGATCAATATCTTCCTGAGGTACTTCATCTAGTTTCACGCTGCCTAAGGCATGTCTAAGTAAACGATTACCCATAGTCAACGCTTCTTCAGAGCGTTGGTTTTTCAAATAATGACGAATATGTGAACGTGCTTTGGCGCTGACCACAAAATTCAGCCAGTTAGCATTGGGCTTGGCTCTGGGTGAGGTAATAATTTCAATTGTTTGGCCATTGTCCAATGGTTTACTCAGTGAAAACGTACGTCTTTCTACTTTTACACCCACGCAAGAATTGCCTATATCGGTATGCACTGCATAGGCAAAGTCGACCGCAGTGGCACCTAAAGGTAATTCAATAATGCGGCCATCTGGGGTAAACACATAGATTTCATCAGGGAATAAATCAGTCTTCACATTTTCAATAAATTCGAAAGATGAACTGGCACTTTGTTGCAACTCAATCAAAGACTGCATCCATTTCCGTGCTCGAACTTGGGCAGTAGTATCGTTACTGTCTTTGGTATCTTTATAGACCCAATGAGCCGCTACACCCTTGTCAGCCATATGATCCATTTCATGGGTGCGAATTTGAATTTCGACCGGAATACCATGGGGGCCAATGAGTGAAGTGTGCAGTGATTGGTAACCATTAGTGCGGGGTATGGCGACGTAATCTTTGAAACGGCTTTCGATAGGTTTGTACAAACCATGCATCGCACCTAAAGCGCGATAACAATGATCAACTGAGTCTACAACCACCCTGAAAGCATAAATGTCCATCACTTCATTGAACATCAATTCTTTATTTTTCATCTTGTGATAAATCGAATACAGATGTTTTTCACGACCAGTGACAGTCGCGTTTATTTCAACTGCAGCTAAACGGGTTTCAACTTCTTTACGGGTGTTTTCGATGACTTCCTTACGGTTTCCTCGCGCTTGTTTAACCGCACTTTTTAAGGCTCTATGACGCATCGGATACATAGCTAGAAAACCCAAATCCTCTAACTCATTTTTTATATCATGGATCCCTAGCCGATGGGCAATAGGCGCATATATTTCTAGTGTTTCGCGGGCGATACGACGACGTTTATCTGGGGGTAACGAACCTAAAGTGCGCATATTGTGAGTGCGATCAGCTAGTTTTATGAGGATGACACGGATATCTTGGACCATGGCCATCATCATCTTTCTAAAATTTTCTGCTTGGGCTTCTTGGGTGCTGCTGAAGTGAATCTTTTCTAATTTACTTACCCCTTCAACGAGCTCGCCTACTGTCTCGCCAAACTGTTCACTCAAGTCTTGCTTACTATGATGAGTATCTTCTATCACATCATGTAACAAGGCTGCCATTAAGGTTTCATGGTCAAGGCGCATGTCCGCTAAGATGCCAGCTACAGCTACAGGGTGGGTAATATAAGGGTCACCACTGGAACGCATTTGTCCACTGTGAGCATTTCTGGCTACAATAAAGGCTCGCTGAGTATCCGCTACCTTGTCGGGCGGTAAATAGGCTTCAAGCTTTTGTTTTAAACCCTCAAAAAGATACACACTAAACGCTTATACAATGATTAATATTTATTAAGAATACGGGGAATTTGGCGGGAAGCCAACGGCTAAACATCAGATTGATGTTTAGCCGCTAAAAATTGAGCGATTTACTGCTCTTGCAGAATGTTTGCTACAGAAGTAAATTCAGCTTGATCTTGTACTTGTTGGTCACGAAGGTTTTCAGCTTCTAACGTATCAGCAGTCACTAAACCTAGTTCTATTTCTCGTAAAGCAATTACGGTAGGCTTATCTGTGCCACGTTCTACTAAGGGTTCTTTACCTTCAATAGCAATTTGGCGAGCACGACGAGCAGCCACTAAAACCAAATCAAATCGGTTGCCAATTTTATCTACAGCATCTTCAACTGTTACGCGAGCCATGATGATCTCCGTCGGGTGGTAATATGAAAAAAAGGGCGCACAGTGTACTGGCTAATGCGGAAATTTAAAAGTTATTTGATCATATATAAGCCACCATTATGCTCCCAACAAATTATCAAACAACTGCTGGTGGCGAATAATTTGTTTTTCTTTGCGTAAACGGCGAGTGGTCACTATCGCATCTAGCTCAGACAGTGCAGCAGTAAAGTTATCGTTCACAACCACAAAATCAAACTCGTGATAATGGGAAATTTCAGAAACGGCTTTAATCATACGTTGTTCAATGACCTCAGCTGAGTCTTGCCCCCGCTCAGTTAAGCGTCTTTTTAGTTCTTCTTTTGAAGGCGGAGCAACAAAAATGGTCGCAGTATCGGGGATTTGTGCTTTGACCTGCCGTGCACCTTGCCAATCGATATCTAGGAACACGTCTATGCCTTGTCGCAGCGTTTGTTCTATGACTATTTTAGAGGTGCCATAATAATTGCCAAATACCTCTGCATGTTCAAAAAAAGCACCTTGCTCAATTAGTGACTCAAATTCTGCGCGGTTGACAAAATGATAATGTACACCGTCAACTTCACCGGAGCGTGGTGCTCGAGTAGTATGTGATACAGACACTTGCATAGCGTTATTATGCTCATCTGTAGAAGGATGTTTTTCTAATAAAGATTTGATTAAGCTGGATTTTCCGGCTCCGGATGGCGCCGCCAAAATAAATAAATTTCCAAGAGTTTGAGACATTTTTTATCTTTTAATGATTAATTATTGTGTTGCGAATGATTTGCAATGTTAGCATATTCTTAATTGTATGAAATACGCCGCAGTGGATCAGTGATAAAACAGTTGTTAAATTCCGCTGTTAAATAATAAAACGAGTGAAAGCAACATGAATGATAGCCAATATCATCAAATGACCGACGACTTGTTAATCGACATTGAAGAAATGCTCGACGAGTGTGAAGTCGATATCGATTATGAGTCAGCCAGTAGCATATTAACTATGATCTTTCTAAACGGTAGCAAAATCATTATCAATAAACAGCCGCCGTTACAGCAGTTATGGGTAGCCACTAAGTTTAATGGTCATCATTTTAACTTTCAGGACGAG
>QIJM01000606.1 GCA_003232445.1 Paraglaciecola arctica | reverse complement strand
TTATCCAGCATAGACTCGGCTTCTTCTTGCTCGCTGGTTTCATCTTCACTTTCGCTGTGCGCCGAGGATTCATCGTCAACCTTGGATACGCCATGTGAGATGTAATTCACTACATCTAAACGTGTCACATCAGATTTTTTCAATATATAAACAGCTTGAGACTCTTGCTCACTGAAAATCGCTACCAATACATTGGCACCATTGACCTCCTCTTTGCCTGACGACTGAACGTGAAAAACCGCACGTTGCAGTACACGTTGAAAACCAAGCGTAGGCTGAGTTTCCCGTTCATTACCCTGCTCGTCTATTAACAAAGGAGTAGTATCTTTAACAAAATCAGTGAGTTCTTGTTTAATTGACTCAATATTGGCACCACAAGCCTTCAACGCATCTTTAGCTGCTTTATTATCAAGTAAGGCAAGTAAGAGATGCTCAACCGTCATAAATTCATGACGATGCTCTCTGGCAAAAATGAACGCTTCATTTAGTGTCTGCTCTAGATCTTTATTTAACATAAGAATGCCCTCTGACTACTAGCCTATTCGAAGATGATGCTTTTCTCAATCCAATCATCACGCTTGCTCCATGGTACACATGAGTGGATGTTGCTGTTCTTTTGCGTATCGACTAACTTGCATCACCTTAGTTTCTGCAATCTCTGCAGTATATATGCCACAAACAGCCCGACCATGATAGTGCACTGTAAGCATTATTTGCTGTGCTTTTTCACCATCTAAATTAAAAAACCGCATGAGTACGTCAATGACAAAATCCATAGGTGTGTAATCATCGTTATTCAGAAAAACTTTGTACATGGGTGGGGGTGCGGCTTTTTTCTTTACCGCATCAATGTCTATCTGACGCTCAATATCGATGGTGTTATCTTTACTCATAATTCACTTATTTAGCCCAAATATTTTAAGATAATTTCCTATAGTTGCAACTATCACCTATGTTACAGAAATCTTACAATTTTAACGAAATGTCAAATTCACCTTGACAAAAACAGGTTAAAAAACCTACATTTTAAATTGACGGTTGTATTGAGTAGTTAACACGTCTTTCCCTAAGCATTAGTGTGGGGGCAAAGTTGTATTAGTTCAAGGGATTAAAAGGAAGCAGAAGTATGGCAGTCGGCAAAGTAAAATGGTTCAATAATGCAAAAGGTTTTGGTTTTATTGTGGTGAAGATATCTTCGCACATTACTCAACAATACAGATGGAGGGCTATCGCTCTCTCAAAGCAGGCCAAGAAGTAAAATATGAAGTGCAGCAAGGCCCAAAGGGGTTGCATGCAGAGAATATTGATTTCAATGGTGAGCCTGAAAGATAAATTTTTATCTGAAATATAAAAAGCAGACATTAACGTCTGCTTTTTTGTTTATGTATAGTTTGTGCTTAAATTACACGCCTTAAACGGAACGCATCTATTAACTAGCTGCTAGTATACCGTTTAACGTAGCACTTGGGCACATTGCTTGAGTGACTAAGGCATCATCTAGGTAGTAGTAACCACCAATATCTGCGGCCTTACCTTGAGTCGCATCAATTTCTGCCATGATTTTACTTTCATTAGCAGACAACGATTCAAATAAGGGTTTAAATTTCGCAACCAACTCCTGATCATCAGCCTGATTAACTAATGCTTCTGCCCAATACATAGCTAAGTAGAAATGACTACCTCTGTTATCCAACTGCCCCGCTTTACGTAGAGGTGATTTACCTTCAGTTAGCAGTTTCTCAGTCGCTTGGTCTAAGGCAACTGCCAAAGCTTTTGCTTTGCTGTTGTCAGTCTTGATAGCTAAGTCTTCAAGAGACACCGCTAACGCTAAGAACTCACCAAGTGAATCCCAACGTAAATGACCTTCTTCAACAAATTGCTGAACATGCTTAGGTGCAGAACCACCCGCTCCAGTTTCGAACAATCCACCACCCGCCATGAGAGGCACAATCGACAACATCTTAGCGCTGGTACCCAACTCTAGAATTGGGAACAAATCAGTGAGGTAATCACGTAGAACGTTACCCGTTACGGAAATTGTATCTAGCCCACGTATCGCTCTTTCCATTGAAAAACGAATAGCCCGAACGGGTGACATAATAGAAATATCTAAGCCGTCAGTATCGTGTTCTTTAAGATATTCAGTCACTTTTAAAATCAACTGAGCATCATGTGCTCTTTCATCGTCCAACCAGAATACTATTGGCATACCAGATTGACGAGCTCTGTTAACCGCTAACTTAACCCAATCACGGATAGGCGCATCTTTGGCTTGACACATTCTCCAGATATCACCTTCTTCTACAGCATGCTCGATTAATACGGTACCGTCTTGATCGACAATTTGGACCTTACCGTCACCGGCCATCTCGAAGGTTTTGTCGTGTGAACCATACTCTTCGGCTTTCTGCGCCATTAAACCAACGTTAGGTACTGTGCCCATAGTCGTTGGATCAAACGCACCATGAGTCTTACAAAAGTTGATCGTTTCTTGATAAATAGTGGCATAAGTACTTTCTGGAATAACGGCTTTAGTATCATGTAACTTGCCATCCGGGCCCCACATTTTACCAGAGCTTCTGATCATCGCTGGCATAGATGCATCAACAATAACGTCACTGGGTACGTGTAGGTTTGAAATACCTTTATCTGAATTTACCATGGCAATCGGAGGACGGTCAGCATAACAAGCATTGATGTCACGCTCTATTTCAGTACGCTGAGACTCAGGAAGTGTCGAAATTTTGTCATAAACACTGCCTAAACCATTGTTTGGATTAACACCCAATACGTCAAACAACGCTTGATGTTTCTCAAACAAATCTTTGTAGAAAACTTTAACACAATGGCCAAATACTATTGGATGAGACACCTTCATCATGGTCGCTTTTACGTGCAACGAGAATAACACCCCTGTATTTTTGGCATCTTCAATTTGTTCTTCAAAAAATTCACATAAAGCTTTTTTGCTCATGTACATGCCATCAATCACTTCACCAGCTAACAAATCTACTTTTGGCTTCAGTACCGTGACATTCCCAGACTTATCAGTGAATTCGATATTCACTTGGCCTGCTTTAACCACAGTGACTGACTTTTCACCCGAGTAAAAATCACCTTTACGCATATGTGCAACGTGAGTCTGAGACGCTTGACCCCAGACTCCCATTGAGTGGGGGTTATTTTTAGCATGATTTTTAACTGCAACAGGCGCGCGGCGGTCAGAGTTACCTTCACGTAATACTGGGTTCACAGCACTACCTAGTACTTTGCCGTAACGGGCTTGAATGTCTTTTTCTTCATCTGTCTGAGGGTCTTCAGGATAATCAGGTAAAGCAAAACTTTTGCTTTGTAACTCTTTAATGGCTGCTTTTAACTGAGGAATAGAAGCACTAACGTTAGGCAATTTTATGATATTGGTTGAAGCTTCTTGAGTCAAAGCCCCTAATTTAGCTAAGGCATCTGGCACTTGTTGGTCGGCTGGAAGAAAATCGCCGAGTACAGATAAAATACGTGTTGCTAATGAAATATCACTTAATTCAACTTCAATCCCTGCACTTGAAGTAAAGCTGCGAATAATGGGAAGCAGTGAATAAGTAGCAAGTGCCGGCGCTTCGTCTGTTTTAGTGTAGATAATCTTTGACTTGGAAATCGTCATTATAAGCCTCATGTTAATGGCAAAACACTGACAACCCATCATGTACGCGTTTAAGAAACTCGCAAAGTCACGACATTGTGACGCTATGGATTGGTGTTTTGTACCTAAATTAAAAAATGTCTAATCTTGTTCTAGTATAAACAGACCGTATCCAGACAGACAATAAATAATATATGGGTTGATCAATTAAGTACAAGTTTTGCTTGCATAATTTATTCTATAAATCACACTTTCACCCAATTATGTATATCAATTAATCAATTTGCGATCTTACTTAGTAGTTAAATATGTCCAATAAACCTAACTTACGTTCTAAAAAAATCGCTACAAAACCTGCAACAGCAGCTCCTGCTAAGACACGTGTTGTATTGTTTAATAAACCATTTGATGTTCTGACCCAGTTTACCGACCAAGCAGGCCGACAAACCCTCAAAGATTTTGTTCCCATACCAGAGATTTATGCAGCTGGTCGCTTAGACAAAGACAGCGAAGGATTATTGGTATTAACCAACGACGGTAAGTTACAAAACAAACTCGCTTCACCTAAGCATAAAACAGCGAAAACCTACTGGGTTCAAGTAGAGGGTATACCGCAGCAGCAAGATATAGAACAACTGCGTAAAGGGGTTAACTTGAAAGATGGCATGACCCATCCTGCCAAAGTGGAGTTAATTGATGAGCCCGACTTATGGGATAGAAACCCGCCAGTGCGTTTTAGGCAAAACAAGCCTACTAGCTGGTTATCTATTACGATTTCTGAGGGACGCAATCGGCAGGTTAGGCGTATGACGGCGCATATTGGTTTTCCTACCTTAAGGCTTATTCGTTATCGCGTTGGTGATTGGACTATTGATGGGATTGGGAATGGGGAGTATGTTGAAGTTTGAGTTAGAAAAGCTTCGCTTTACCTAAAAGCATGTCCTGCGGACACTTCGTCCATGAAGGGATTTCAAACAACATCCTTGTTGTCCAACTTACTTTTTAGCTGCAGCAAAAAAGCTGGTTGAACGAAAAGGATGGCGGTAAGCGCAGCACATGCTCTAATTTTATCGCAGATTAAATATTCACCGAACACACCAACATCCCACTACTTTCATATACCCAAATCCCATGATTAAGCTAATGATTTCCCCAAAAATATCTGCTAAACTTCGCCTCCATTTTTCAGCCTGTAAAAACGCTTCCATTCTATGACTCAACAACCTCAATCCACGAACCAAACACAAGACAATAGCCAGATTAAAGTGGTAGTGGGTATGTCGGGTGGTGTTGATTCATCTGTCTCAGCTTACCTGCTCAAACAGCAAGGCTATCAGGTTGAAGGCTTGTTTATGAAGAACTGGGAAGAAGACGACAATGATGAGTATTGCGCTGCTGCAGAAGACTTAAAAGATGCCCAAGCAGTATCAGATAAGTTGGGGATCACCCTGCATACCATTAACTTTGCGGCTGAGTATTGGGATAATGTGTTTGAGTATTTTTTAGCCGAATACAAAGCAGGCCGTACGCCTAATCCAGACATCATGTGCAATAAAGAAATCAAATTTAAAGCCTTTCTCGAATTCGCAGCAGAAGAATTAAGCGCAGATTGTATTGCCACAGGCCATTACGTGCAGCGCTCAAACGAGACTGGCAGCTGGCAGATGTTGCGTGGCTTGGATGACAACAAAGATCAAAGCTATTTTTTATATACTTTAGGCG
>QIJM01000248.1 GCA_003232445.1 Paraglaciecola arctica | reverse complement strand
CGCTCTTTTGACGAGCGCAATCACGGCTATTTGGGGTTTTCACTGCGATTAGAAGGAAAGCTTGCAGGTGAATCAAAAATATTTTCGGTCGGAATAGGCAAAGCCGCGCAAAGTAAACATCGATTTCAATGCGGGATGTATGCACAAGGCAAGGGCCATCCCATTGCCGATAGCCGCATCGAGACAGTCGATATATATAAAGTCAGCGCCCTTAGTCATACCGACGACGACATTGCCCCTGAGCAAAAAAATCCACCCTGGCATGGCGAACCACCGACTCTGGAAGTTTATCGAAAACGCGGGCATCGTCGGCTATCGGCTAATACTTACAACAGCAAATGCGATAGCTGTATTTGGGGATGTAAAATGGCCGTGATAATGACGATTGATCAGTGGAATCCCTCACAACACCAATATCGGGTAGAAACTTTTTGTTATGGTCCAAAATCCTGTGGTTTTTATAAACCGGGGGCCACACGTCATGTGCCTGGCAGAAAAGGAATGTCCTGGGAAGAAGAAGACTGGGTAGACGAAGACGCGACAGCTCACCGAGGAGCGGACGAATAAAAATAGCTTAGGCCATCACCGATCAAAAGCGAGTAGCCCAGAATCGAATGGCTCCTCACGAATTTTATGTTTTTTACCCAAGAGCTTAGTGAGCGGAGTTAAAACGCTTTAGGTGTATTAGCTTTAGGGCTTAATAGTTAATGCTGGAAACTCGCCATTTTTTAGTTTAAGTAGCACTGTCCGCATCTGCCGCGCTGCTTTATGGCGTCGGCTGGGTTTGCCTTGTTAGGCCTTTTTCCGTGCTATGAATTGTACAACTGAAGCTACCCCCGCATGACCTTCGCCCTCGCTTGTTCAACAACAGGATAAGATTGTGGTCCGCTTCGCTCTCACGATCTATCCTTATTCGTTATACGTTTTTAATTTTTAACACTACCTTGTGATATTTTTAGGATAGCCCTATTCATATATTTTCTCGAATTACAAAAGCAATGATGATACCAGGCAGATGTTGTAGAATTTTCTTCTTCACTAGTATTTGGGCCTAACGCCAAGTTAAACCGCAGAGTAACATGGCGGTTTTTTCGTTCTTTGCAAAAAAGTACCGCGTTACGGAGCCAGGTTTGAACATTGTTATGCGGCTTAGTCATCCTTACGATACTCGCCGATAACTTCTATTTTACCCACTATGTTGTCATTTAATTTTTCTAGGTCTTCAGCAGGAACCCACCACTCAGTATGATGAGATGCTCCAACTTTTTCAATTCTATATTGTTCCATAAATTGTTTTTTTACTTCAAATCGAGTCACATAACCAACACCACTGTCTTTTATATTCCATTTTGTGGCTATTTCTTTTGCATATTGTTCATTTGTTACAGGATAAAATATAGGTTGTTCAGGTAATTTTGGTGGCCAACGTTTGAACTCATTTTCCTCAACCAATTTGAGTTCATTTGGTCCCGTAGGTCTAAACATGATTATTGTTTCAAGTTTATCATTCATAATTATTTACGCATAACGACAAGTGAAGCGTGCGGCTGACTGTCCGAGCCATGCGTGTTTTGCACAGCGGTCAACGCCTTGTTATATATTTTCAGAGTGCTCAAGGCGGTGCCAAACTAATTGATGATACAAACTTTCTGATATTGTAAATTGAACCATTAACATTTCAGACCTCTTGAAATCTGGTGCCTTAATATAACTAAACACCAACCCTGAGTATGTCTTTTTTCCAAAATTAGCTAACGCTTCTGTAGAACAAGCATATTTAGCCAAGCTTGCTATTAGAGAATGCCACTTATTTTCTGATATATTATGTAGATTATTTCTCCATTTAATATATTCTTTTCTTAGAAATAAATCGTGTATAAATGTTTGTAATTCGGCTTTATTCATATTTACATATACGCCAGTATCACTGGTTAGGTAACGATAATTCCAGATACTTCAAACCTAGTACCTTGGATTTTTTTCAGTAGACCCATTTCTAACATAACGTCCATCACCCTAGACATGTCATGATACCAGTCATTTATACCTAAAGGCATACTTAGTGACGGTGTTGTATCAATAAACTGCGATAAAAAATATGGGTCAAGTACACCAAACTCTTGGCCATACCAGACTGGCACTTCAACAACTTGAAGCGAATCTAAATTCTCGCAATAAAAATGCTGGCCATGATGATAACATTTCCAACCATCCGGAAAGACTTCTATCTCCTCAGATTTATCCCATAATTCTGTTATTGGGACATTATTCAATTTTGCAATTTCTTTTGCCAACCACTCTGATTGTTTTCTGAACTCTCTGGCAGCGTGAATGATCTTTGGAATTAAGTTATCAATATCTAGCTTGGAGATTACTTGCTTTATAGTTACATAACTCCAGTATCTTCGGCCTCCGGCATCAAAAATACTAAAATTTTCTGGCATTGTATTTTTTAGTCTAACAATCAATTGCTCCTTGCTTGAGTCCGATATCCAAGATGGAAATGAAAGAACTAAATGTCGTTCTCGTCTTACAAAGCTTCTTAACTTTGCAACCGATGGCAAAAATAGCGTTGAGATATAGTATTTACGAAGAGGTTCAGTCATTCACTATTTACCTCAACGAGGCTGTATAAAAACCAGCTTTTGAAAACCGTATTTTATAGACCTGTTTTTAAAATTAAGATTCATCTACTTTGCCTTTATCATTTTAGCTTTTCAAATCGTTCCCGAGTATTCTTTACCTGTTCAGGCGGCCAGTTTTCCGTAATTTTTACGTTTCTCTATGTTTTGTATCAAACAATACAATTGCCCCCGAAATATGGGACATCCGTAAGTTAAAAACAATTAGATCGAATTTTCCCCTTAAACTTACGATAACAAGCCGTTTTTGAGGATATGATTAAACTTTAACATAAAATTTGGGCCTATTTTAAACATAAAGAAGTGGTTGTCCTTCAGTTTGGCTTGGTATTCTTCTGAATATTTATCACCTCCATATCCGAACCCAATAAGAAACGAAAACTTGGTTCGACCCAGCACCATTGATTTGACTATTTCATACGAGGATAGAATTGTACTCGTAGCCAATAAAAGCGATTTAATTTCCTCAGTCGTATGTGACTCAAGCAAGTCTGTATGGATATTATTTATCACCGCGCTCCCTTTGATATGGCTAACGATCAAGGTCAGCGTTGCCAAAAATTCGCGAAGCGACTTTTGGCGTACGTCTGGGCCGCCTTGTTAGACCCTATTTTAGTTCTGGAAAACATTTATTATCTGGCCAATTAACTTGATCTTGTTTGACAGGTACGCTGTCTATTCCTCGAAAGTGTGACAACTGTTCCATTAACACTACGCAAACAGGAGCAGCCCCTTTTACTGGTTTACCAGTTTGATAGTGACATATTGAATATTTTTTCTCTTTATTAAGTGCTTCTACCTTTTTAAGTATTCCTAATTCAAACTCAATAGTCATTCTTTTGGTATAATTACTGTCCCAAGCAATTTGGCACCCAGTAAATTTAGCTGGAATTGTAGGCGGTGATACAATAATCATGCTGTCTTGCCCAGCTACAACTCCTAACGGCCAACTTGGACATTTTGCAGAACAATCAATTGCAATTGTACTCTGTGTAGAAACTGATAATAAACATAACACAATGATTCTCAATAATTTCACTTCTAAACCTTCCAGGGTCTAACGCCTTGCTCAGAGGTGGTTTAAAACGGCACGTTTTTGCGCAAGCAAAATAAGTGCCGCTTTAAATTGTCCGCTGGAGCTATTTGTTGGACGAAGCCGCTACGCGGAGAAAAAACCCTTCGACGTCAAATTAAATATAGAATGTAACCTCGCTCCCTCCAAGGAGGGATCATCCAATCACGAATTATGAGGTTACAGCACTATGACATCATTATCTGATTCAAATTTCAAGCAAAATTACCAAACACATTTGCAACACCTTAAGCTAAAAGGTTTGCAACCCAAGACTATAGAAGCCTATTCACGCGCCATTCGCCGCATGGGTAAATATTTTGACCATCAAATCAATGCGCTATCAGGGAAGCAATTAACCGACTATTTCTCCGATCTGCTGACGACGCACTCCTGGAGTACCGTTAAACTCGACCTGTATGGGCTTAAGTTCTTCTACCAACATGTACTCCATAAGCCTTGGGTCAATGTTGA
>QIJM01000320.1 GCA_003232445.1 Paraglaciecola arctica | reverse complement strand
GGCCGCACGCAGTGAAACAAAACCATCCGCCATGTGTGGGTTGTGCTCAGTGTAGCTCTTTGTATTTATGTAGTCCTCAAGGCGATCAAAACGATTGTTAATTAGAACCTGGGTGATAAAAGAGGTGATGATGCTACGATTAACTTCGGTTTTGTCGAGATCGTTTACTTCAGTTGGCCCATCAACCATGCTGTGGCCCGACTCGTTTGGGCCTTTTCTAGGCTGGATATTGTCCCAGTGCTATATTGTCCCAGTGCTCTACCGCTTGCTCGCCTTCAAAGCGAAACACCTCAAAGCCTATATTTGATCTAGCGAAGTCGTATTCAGTATGGGCGAAGATATAGTCCCCGTCTTCGAAAACACGGACGATATTAACCCGTGGATTGCTTTTAGATAAGCGCTTGAATAAGGCAGCCAAACCTTCACCACCATCGTCTGTTTGCGGGTTGTGTTGAATATATTTAGCCTGATTGACAACGGCCACAGACGCAGGGTCGCCGGTTTCGATCCCTTTTAGTAAATCACATATCTGTTTTTTTCTAATTGATGGCATGAGTATCCATTTGCATTAAATACAACTAAAGCCAGCTTAAGGAACGCAGCCTTACTGGGCACACTTTTAGCATTAGTAGCTGGTTTACTTAACCATTTCAGGATCACCCGGTTTCCAGCTCTTATCATAAAAGGACTGCAGCGGGCCGTATAACCGAAGAATGGTATTCCAACCTTTGCCTGGGACAGTCTGAATCCAATTATTCTCCCAGCCTTTAAGTGGCTTGGGGCTGAAGTAGATGTCATAAGAACCATCGGCATTTTTCTTCAATCCCTTCTGGTTATTGTCCAGACCGGGGAGGCGTTGATCAGTCTGTAGCATGCCGCGAGTTTGATTATCGTAGACGGTGAATGACCAGAAATCTTTAGCCGGTACATTAGCTGGAAGGGTGATCTTATAAGCCTTGCTACCATCGAGGGCATTGCCGTCTTTATCCAGATAGGCGATTGCGTATTGCGAGCCCTTGCCCACATTCCTGATAGCCATAGCAGGCGTAATTCCGGTCGCATAGAAATGCATGTAAACGCGCGAATCGATTAAACGTTCACCGTCCAGCAGGAAGTCATAGCGGCCCTCAATGAACGGGTTAGTCCACACCCGTTCGCCGGGGTAAAGGTAGTGGCGCTGATCTTTCGGACGAGCAGTCAGGGCGCGGGCCGTGACAGCACCAACATTGGCCGCCTCAGTAAGAATCTTTTTCATGCGCGCATCAGGTTTAAATTCCTGACCTTTCTTGATACCAATGGAGGCTAGCAGCCCACGAGTCTCCGGATCCAGACCTTCAATAGGTTCTGCCTGTATTTGTGCGTTTAGCTCTTCCCAAAAACCATAATCCATACGATGAATCGTGTTATGGAACTTGCCCGATACGTTGATGAAGTTCATCTTCGGTGGATTGTCTTTCTTCGACAAGGGGTACATACGGAATAATTTCTTGGTTGCTGCGACCGCTGGCTTAGTTGACCCATCGACCTGGAAGCCCCGCCATATCACCCAATTGCCATAAGTCTTCGTGCGGGCAACATGGTAACCTTCTGGAATCTCCCCTTTGTATCCAGGTGGCAGGATCAGGAACTTGCCGCCCTTACCTTTGTCCGGGCCGGCATTACCGAAATCAACTACGAATTTAAACCAAGCATCATCAATGAAGCCCAGCACATTGGGTGGTGTCTCAATCACCATAGGTTCATCACCTAGCTCCATCCAGGTGGCCATGTAAATAGAGACTGTATTCGGCGTTAACCATAAAGCTTTGGAGTCCATTAGCTCTTCAAACAGCAGTGCGGTCGTATTAGCAGGTCCAAACTTGAGTATTCCCTGTTCCATTGCGTACATAGAAGCAATTTGAAGGGTGGAAAGGTAGGTCTGAGTGGCGCGTTGTAGGTCGAGATTATCGTAGACAAGCTGCGTGGTTTTAGCATCTGGCACGCCGTCAAACGAAGTCAGCATTCCTAAATGGGTATCAAGCTTGTCAGGAGTCGCAAGCCCTGCTGGTACCGCAGTGGTCATCTTCATCTGTGGTGATGGTTTGATTGGGTTAATGACCTCATCAATGACTTTCTGACTGGCACCATAATTACGCACAATGTAGTTAAATTCAGCGCCGTTAGAGGTGATATTGTTTATCTTGTCCTCACCGCAATTGAAATGAATAGTGGTTGAGCCATCGTCATTAGGCTTCCATGTATAACTGCTGATGTGCGAGTTACCCTCCATCAAGTAGCCATCTGTATCGTAGATTGTAAACGAGGTAAAAAATTTGTTGCCGGTTTTGGGAAAAGTCACCGCGAGGCAGATATTACCCGGCAGGTTTTCTGAGGAAGTGTAGTAGTTTGATTTTTCTACCTCAGCAACCATGCCACCCCAACCAGTCGCGTTTGACCAGGTTCTGTACTCTTCGTTAACAGGGGTTACACCATCGCCGAAAGAAAACGGGATACCTGCTGTCAGGAATTTTTTGTTGTACTCAGCGGTCAGCTTATGTAGCTGCCCCTGGTTATAAGACGGCATGACATAAAGCCTCGAGCCATTGCCTTCAACCTTGATGCCGGCTTGTGCGGCATAGGCTTCCTTAAACGATGCCTCAGAGTGGCGATCTTTAACGCCAGTGCGGACGGCAATAAATAAAGTTTTCGATTTATGTTTGACCGGGTAAACACCAGGCTTTGCAAAAAAGAACGGCGTATAACCATCGGTGTCAAGAATCATGATCGATTGGTATATTCCTGACTCGGGTATGGTTACGGTCATATCGCCGTCATTGTCATAAACCCCAACACTGTACAAGGTGTCCAAATTCATCCTGATGGTTGGCGCTTTGTTGCCAATGGGTGATAACTCCTTGAGGTGAAGCATGGTGTTGTTGCCACCGAGTTTCGCCCAATTATTGAAATTGCGTGCAGTTTCGGCCTGATTATAGTTATCGTAAGTAACTGGGGTCAGCGCGTCTTGGCTATGAGCTGGCGTAGCAGTCAGCAAGCATGCCGCTAATATTAGAACTGTTGAGAGCATGAGCTTTTTCATTTTTAATTCCTATGGTGTTGAATGTTTAAGTAATTGTTAGCTGTTATTTATTCCACTCGTTCAAGATGGTTCAGGCCGCCAGGGGTAAGGCCCCAGAAACTCATCGGATAGAATTCTCCAAATATTCATTTCCAACCATTCATCGTACATAAGCCAATCTTTATACTTGGGTAGTTTTAATACTTTTGGAATTAGAAAAGGATTGGTGCCTTTTTTCAGTTCTGCGTAAAACCCAGCTCTTAAGTCTTGGACAAACTGCAATTGTAATGCCACATCCTCTTTGCTTCCGCCTGCCATGCGGTTTTTACTTTCGTTGTGTGAGAAGACCGCTTTATCGAAATCCATCTGCAAAACTTCATCCAGGCTTCTTTCCCATTCGCGAATATTGAAGTCAGGCACAATGGTGAATGGCAGTCGATTTGGGGTCACCAAGTCGGCAATGTAGGTGACTTTAGATTGCGGTAGTAAAAACACGGTCATTCCTAGGCCATGATTCATTCCCAGATAGTGCAGTTCAACTTTGGTTCCACCCAATTGGTAATCTTTGCGCTTTCCCGCCCACGATTGCGCCGGAATAGTCATGTCCCGGCCCGTATTAGCAACCATCCATGCATAGGCTTCAGCATGTGCAATGGTGGTCGCGCCCTCATCTAGGAAGACTTGTCCGCCACTGGCATGATCCCAGTGGTTATGACTATGGAAGGCATATATTATGGGCTTATCGGTGATCTTTCTGATTTCTGCGAGCATGGATTTTGCATGCGAGCTGTTAATAGTTTCAAGTACCATCACACCAGCTTTTGTGACCACAAACATGGAAATGTATTCACCGTCGGTCGTAAAGGTATAGATATTGTCGGCGATTTCAGTGGTTTTTAAATTTTTCTCTTGTGCAGAGGCCAATGAAGACACCACCAATGTAGCTAGCATCAGGTAGCGCATGAGTGTTGGTTTTAATCGAGTCATTTCAATATACCTCTAGGATATGGTTGCTTGCGGCTTGTTTCGGTTGCTCAATTGTGGATACATACCGCGATTTCACACGCATTAATCAACACAAGCCCAGAAGGCAAGCGCGTATGTCACCAAGTTTGTAACATGATATAAATGTTAACATATTGCATAACATTAACGAGAAGCTCTAAATGCATTTAATAATTGCAAAAATGACAATAAGCCATGATTAGCCTCGAACAGGCGTTTCTTCAAGTGGTGGAAGCCGGCAGTTTCAAAAAAGCAGCCGAACACCTAAATATCGAGGCTTCAACATTAAGCCGGAAAGTAGCGGCGCTAGAGTCACGCCTGAAAATTAAATTACTCTTTCGTTCGACTTCAAGAACTCATACAACTGACCTTG
>QIJM01000508.1 GCA_003232445.1 Paraglaciecola arctica | reverse complement strand
ACTTATGCAGTTTGACAGTTTTATCGATAGAACCCCTAGTTACGCTCTCAAATGGGCAAGATACAAAGGCCGCGATATCTTGCCTATGTGGATTGCTGATACAGAATTTAGATGTGCTGAGCCTATTTTAGATGCCCTCAAAGAGCGCACTGAACATGGTTTGATGGGTTACACCTTACCGGCTGACCATGTAACGGCAAACCAAGCTGTTGTTGATTGGTTAGCGCGTCAATATGATTGGCAAATATCGGCTGATTGGATTGTTTGGACACCCGGTGTGGTGCCTGCATTTAATGTGGTCTGCAAAGCACTTTGTCAGCCTGGTGATAAAGTGTTGATTCAAACGCCCAACTACCCACCACTTATTGCTGCGCCCAGATTAAATGATTTGATTAAGGTCGATATAGGTACGGTGGAAGTCGATAGTCGTTGGACAATCGACTTTGATGAACTTGAAAAACAAGCAGCTGACCCTGCATGTAAGCTGTTTATAATATGTAACCCCATGAACCCTGTTGGCACAGTACTCAGGTCAGAAGAATTGCAACGTATCGCTGATATTTGCATAAGCAATAATGTGCTGTTGTGTTCAGACGAAATTCATTGCGACATCATTTTAGATGAAAATGCCAAACATATTCCAGCTGGAAAATTAGCAGGCTTTAAAGGCCAAACTATTACGCTTATGGCTGCCAGCAAAACCTTCAATGTGGCAGGTTTAGGCACGTCTTTTGCTATTATTGAAGACCCCGCTACTAGGCGAAAATTTAACCTGGCAGCTCAGGGCATGGTGCCATGGGTAACGGTTTTAGGTTTAACTGCCACCGAAGCTGCTTTTACCCAGTGTGATGATTGGCATCAAGCTTTTTTACGTTACCTACGTGGTAATAGAGATTATCTGGCTACTGAAATCGCAAAAATTAGCGGGCTGAAATTACTTACCCCTCAAGCCACTTTCTTAGCTTGGATTGATGCTAGTGGGTTAGCTGTTGAAAATCCGCAAAAACACTTTGAGGATTTGGGCGTCGGCCCTTCTCCCGGTGCAGATTTTGGTGATAAAAATTTTGTACGGATTAATTTTGGTTGCCCGCGTTCACAACTAGAGCACGCTATTCAGTTAATCAAAGCTGGTTGTTAGGGCTGATGGGTATTAAAAGTTTAGTTTAGCACCCAGTACAAACGAGCGAGCAGGCAAGGGAGCATCATCTTTTAGAAATGAGCTGTGCACTTTTGCCAATTTGTTGGTCAGATTATGCGCTTTCAGATAAAATATCAGATCGGTATTGTCTAAGTTTAAGTAATAGTTAAAAGAGGCGGAAATTAAGGTATACCCATCGGTTTGTGTCTCAAAATCGGCAATCTTATCCTGCTTTGAATAATTTGTCTCAACTGGTTAATCTAGGGTTATGTAATAAAAATAAATATGCCTCAGGCGCAACAAGATCATTAGACCATTACAGGTAAAAGGTTAGTAATATAGGCTATGCAGAAATTTGAATCACCCACTCACGCCTCGTTAAGCTCATTATGTGAGTCCGAAGAATTATTAGGTGTGTTACATCCCTATGCTTTTATCCAAGGCCTTGTTTTCGCTGTCGCCGCCGCTCCTGAAATTCCTATGCCAGAAAAATGGTTACCTTGGGCGATCAAAACCAGTAACCAACTTACTAACACTGAACAAGCAGATAATCTCACCGACATTTTGATGAAGATGTTGCAAGTACAACTAAAAAGTATGAGTGAAGAAAAGATACACTTGCCAATGGGGATTACATTTAATCAGGATGGCCAAGAGCAAAGCTTAGTTGCAATGTGGTGCCAAGGTATGTTGTTTGGGCATAGTCAGCTCGAATCAGTTTGGCAAGATGCTTGGAATAAAATGCAAGTGAGTGAAGTAACGCAGATGCAGCAACTTCAAAAAGATTTAAGTCATTGTCTATATATGTTCACTACCTTCGCGGATATTCCTTTGGCGGTTAAACAGGCTGAAAATAGAGGTAACGACCAGTTGCTTAATATATTGCCAAAGATATTTTTGTCTTTCCCAAAAACCCTAAAAACCTATGTAGGATTGTCTGGCAGATTGGTGGACTTTTTACCTAATCAGTTTGAGACTTTTGAGCACAAGTGAAGTCGCTAGAAGCTCAAGAAGATTAACCACAGAGGACACCGAGAGCATAGAGAAAAAAGCATAATTCTTAAAATCTATTCTTCTGTGTAGCGAAGCGCTCTGTGGTTCAAAGCTTTTGCGTGGTAACCGGTTCGCGATATCCAATGAACTCTGTGGTGTTAAGCTTTTGCTTTCAATTCAAAATCAAACTCTTGAGCAGAAATCACTAAACCTTCTTCATTTTCGCTAGGGAAAACCGCAATTGCCACGTCGTCGTATTCTAACCCTTGGGTCCAGCGACTATGCCATGTTTTCAAATCAATCGCTTTGGCAACGCAACCTGACCAATCACCCGTTGCCCAAGCTTGAGCAAATCTTTCACTTGGCCATACGGGTGCGCAATCTTCATCTTCGGTGTTAAGCATCACGCAACCATCTTGGTCTGTGAGTATCCACACTTGTTTATTTGATATGCACTCTGTTATTAGGTAAGCGAGACGTTGTTCTGGCGTGAATTGAGTAATATTGTTTGGGGTATTGGTACCCTGAGTATCTGCCATAAGTGATCCAAAGATAGTAAAGTTGTCTTGTTGGGTTGAATTAAGCAGCAATACAGCACAAGTTGCGTCCAGCTTCTTTGGCTTTGTACATGGCTTTATCGGCTCTGCCTAACCATTCAAAGCCGGTTTCATCGGATTTGTACTCGGCAATACCTAGTGAAATGGTAATATGCAGGTTCTGCTCAAAACTGTGCTGGTCAATGGACTCGCGCAATTGTTCAGCCAATATAGAGGTGTTTTCTTGGTTACGTTTGTGTGAAATCACCACAAACTCTTCGCCGCCAAAACGGTATAGGTGATCATCTGTAGTCAATTTCTGGCTCACCGCATCTGTAAAATCACGCAAAATGTTATCACCGACACTGTGCCCATATTGGTCGTTTATTCTTTTAAACTCGTCCAAATCAATTAAAATCAGTGAAGTATTTTGATTTTTTTCGGCGCTGCACTGTTCTGTGACTTCTAATAGTTTTTCTTCCATTGCACGTCTATTTCCAGCGCCAGTCAAAGGGTCTTTAACTGACAATTCTTTGAGTAATATTTGCTGGCGAAACATTCTGTCAGCAAACGTATAACTAAATAATAGGGTAATTAAGGTTGAGAATATGTATTGAACAATCAAAATATAATTGAGTTGATCCCACAAAAATACACCAACTAGTCCAACGATAGCTGTGGCAATGATGAGGGATTGTTGGGGGTTAAGAAGGAAAAATATGCCGATGACAGCTGGGTATAACCAGACAATTTGCTGTGCGCCTTTCAAGCTAATAGTACCAATCACAATCCCAATGAACAGTACGGTCAATGACCAGCGAGCGAAATTAATTTTTCCTGTGCGATACACATAGGCAAATAATAATGAAGTGGATAAAACTGCAAATAGGTTGAGCAGTGCAATTGGCCACTCAGCGTAAAATACCCTGATAAAAAAGAATGGTGCAATACATAAGGCCGATGCGCCGCTAATAGACAATATGATGTATTCTTCGGTCGTTCTTTTTCGATTTTTCATATTTTACTTTACTGTACTCTGATTCTCGCTAACACCCATCACCTTTAGCTATGATACTTTTAATCTCTCGAAGGCGTTTTGTCAATATCCCTTGGCAAAACCTAAAACGTTATGAAGTGCTGACCCTCTGACATATCGAAGATAATTATCACTGAATATTGGAAAAATGTCTTCAGGCAGTGATTCTGCAGCTGTGTGCTGTAGAGCGCTGAATCACGACTTAAAATGGCTACGCTATGCATAGGTTAAATAGATACCTTGTAAAGATTAAATGACTAATTTATAAATTTAAAAGAATTATATTTGTTAATAAAGCATTAAGTTTGAATTAAATTCGGATTACTATTAAGTATGTCGATTTTATCATCCATAGAGTTACTAACATGAGTGCCAAAAATATTACCGCCACCAATATAACTGATCAAGCAAAAATTCTATCGCCAAAAAGAAACACTACTCAAGCTACCACAATCGATGAATTAACAGACGAACAATTGGCTCATTTTGGTATCGA
>QIJM01000573.1 GCA_003232445.1 Paraglaciecola arctica | reverse complement strand
TGTGATTGAAAGTAATCATTAAACCTGCGCACGCTAGAAAATCCGCTAGCCAGTGCCACTTGTGTGATGGGTAATTGAGTTTGTTGCAATAGCTGTTTAGCAAACAAACATTGTTGGTATAGGGCATAACTTTTAGGAGATACACCAAGGTGTTTATCAAATAACTGCCGTAAATAGCGGTCACTAATACCCAAACGTTCTGCAAGCTGAAGCAACGTCCCCTGCTGCAAGGCGCCTTCATTAATCAAGCGAATAGCTCTATCCAAAGTGGTACTTACACCTTTCCAAGCGGGGGAATTAGGCGCACTTTCTGGCCGACAACGTAAACAAGGTCGAAAGCCATTTTTTGCGCATTCAATGGCGGTAGAAAAATACACAACATTTTCTTCTTTTGGGGGATAAACGGGGCAAATAGGGCGGCAGTAGATCCCCGTTGTTTTAACCGCTGTGAAAAATTTGCCATCAAAGCGGGGATCACGTGATGACCGAGCTTTTTGGCAAATTGTAGCGTTCAGCATAAATCGTCCTGCGTTACCGTGTTTAGCAGATGATAGTCAATTCACTTTCAAATACTGGCCATATTCGGAACTGAATATGTAATACCATATATGGTATTATATCTACTCGAAAATAGTCTTGTTAACTGTCACTTTCTTGCTCAAATTCCTGTTGCTTAATTTCCAATTGCTCTTGAGTGTCGAGCCATTGCATTTCTGTATCTTCAAGGCTGGACTTTAACTTGGCTTGTTCGGCTAATATTTGCTTAAGTTGAGGTTTGTTTTCAGCACTGTATATCTCAGTATCGCTGAGTTGTTCTTCTAATATTTGTAATTTTTTGTGCGAATCTGCCATGCTTTTTTCGTACTCCTCAATGGCTTTTCTCAGCGGTTTTGTTGCTTGCCTAAACTCTGCCTCTAAGCGTTTATTGTTTTTACGATCAGGTTTAATACTGGTTTTATCGCTTGCTGCGCTAGTGCCTTTATCGCCTTTGAGGATCCAGTCTTTGTAGTCATCTAAATCGCCATCAAAGGCTTGCACCTGCTTTGCATCCACCAAATAAAAGTCATCACAGACCGAAGTAAGCAAAAATCTATCATGCGATACCAATACCATGGCACCTTCGAAACCTTGCAATGCAATGTTGAGTGCGTGGCGCATATCTAAGTCTAAGTGGTTGGTGGGCTCATCTAGTAAAAGTAAGTTAGGTTTTTGATAGACAGTCAAAGCTAATACCAAACGGGCTTTTTCACCCCCAGACATGGGCGCTACTTTGCTTAACGCATTATCACCACGAAAACCAAACCCGCCTAAATAATCCCTCAGGCTTTGCTCGGTGGCTTTTTTATCTAACCTTTGTATATGGGCTATAGGTGAATCATCACCTCGTAAAAACTCTAATTGATGCTGGGCGAAATAGCCTATACGCAACCCGGCTGAGGTTTCATATAGCCCCTCCATGGGTGACTTTTCACCTGCTAACAATTTGATTAAGGTAGATTTACCCGCGCCGTTTTTACCTAATAAGCCAATACGGCTGCCTGGCACTAAATTCAGATGCAACTTTTCTAAAATGACGGTGCTATCGTAGCCCACTTTTACCTGCTCCATTTTAATCAATGGATTAGGTAACTTAGGCGGGGTAAAAAACTCAAAGCTAAACTCAGAGGCGGCCATCACCGGCAGCAAGGTTTCCATTTTTGCCAATTGTTTTACACGGCTTTGTGCCTGCTTAGCTTTACTGGCTTTGGCACCAAATCGATTAATAAAAGACTCAAGATGGGCAATTTGATCTTGTTGCTTTGAATATTGCAAACTTTGTAAACGTAAACGTTCGGCACGTTGTTTTTCGTAGGCATCATAATTACCCGAGTAGCTGACAAGTTGTTGCTGCTCAACACTGATAATTTCATTCACTGTGCTGTCCAAAAAAGACTTGTCGTGAGAGATCAGCATCAAAGTACCCGTGTAGCGCTGTAGCCATTTCTCTAACCAAATCACTGCATCTAAGTCGAGGTGGTTAGTAGGTTCATCTAACAACAATAAATCAGAATGACAAAGCAGTGCCTGAGCTAGATTCAAACGCATTCGCCAACCACCCGAAAAAGCAGAAACGGGATTTTTCATTACGTCATTGGCAAAACCTAAGCCAGCTAAAATAGTCGCAGCACGGGGATCAATATCATATGCACCAACATGTTCTAACAAGCCATGTACATGAGCGATTTGTTCACCGTTGTGAGCTTGTTCTGCTGCGGTTAGTTGTGCTTGTAATTTTCTGTATTGTTTATCACCATCAATCACATAATCCAGAGCAGAGCGATCAACGGCAAGGGTTTCTTGCGCAACTGAGACAATGTGCCAATTTTTAGGAATATTAAAATCCCCTTGCTCGGTATGTAACTCACCCTTTATCAAAGCAAACAAGGTGGACTTACCACAACCATTGGCACCAATCAGGCCTACTTTATGGCCGGGGTAGACTGTGGCATTGGCATCTCGCAGCAATACTTTACTGCCACGCATTAACGAAACATTTAAAAATTGGATCATGAAAACCTGTTATGAACTTTTTAGCTATCTCAACCGTTTAGTCTGTTTAAGTGGCACTTAAACTAATACGAGATAACACGCAAATTTGAATGGGAGTATCATACCAAGATGAGCAACCGAAGAAATCTCTTAAACCATGGTTAACAAAATTAAAAAACGCTTTGTAGCAGGTGCAACTTGCCCAAAATGCCGCGCACTAGATACCATCATGTTGTATTTTGAAAATAACGTGGAAAAATTGCAATGTGTAAAATGCAGTTATTCAGAATCTCAAGCAGATAAAAAAGTGGCTAAAGCTACGCGTGCTAATGAAAGTGTGATTGGGGTGTTTAAGCCGGAGTAGCGTTATAAAATTTAAGGAACAATGATTATGGCTTTAACAAATTCATGACCGGGCTAGTAATGCGGAGGTGGCATTTCCTCTTTTTCGGAGGCCATATTACTAGGTTCAATAGCACTGATTTTTGATACCAATTGTTTTAGTTGGAATTGCAAATCGTCCATCTTTTTTTGCTGTTCAATCAATGCTTGGTTAAGACTTTCGATGGTGTCTTCTTGAAAAGCCAATTTCATTTGTAATTGTTCGATATCTGTTTGTACTGTGCTCATTAATTTTCTATCTTCCACTTTTCTAGTAAACCACTAGTACTTTCTGAAATAATTTCGCTATCACTGATAAAACCTACATCATGTACAACGGCTGATGCGGGTTTGCTACCTTCGCGGGGTGAGACGCGCCATTCGTTTAGCTCCTTGCCTGTTTTTACATCCCAGCGATTTATTCTTCTTGCTGGCGAACCTGTTAGTAGATACTTACCATCATCTGAAAACACGGCTGTGGTGAATATCCGTTGTCTTGCTGTATATTGTAAGTGACTGACTTTTTTGCCCGTAACCAAGTCCCAGACCCGCGCATCACGTTTGCTGTCGGCGGTAAATGCGTAACGCCCTTGATCATCTAGCGACACTTTAGTGACTCGGCTAGGGTGGTCAAATTTATGGATAACTTGGCCAGTGCGTGTATCCCATAGATAGGCTAAATAATCGTTTCCGCCTGTTAATGCATAAAAACCATTAGGTGAAAGATCCACGCTGTTAATTTTTTCTTGATGACCTAAAAACTCTAATCGCCTGCCTGTCTTGGGCTCAAAAAACATCACTTTACCACTGCCACGCCCGACCAAAATGCCTCGTCCTTGATTTGAAACTGCTATGTCTCGAATACTTGCCTCATCAATTCGCCAAAAACCCTCTGGCTCACCCACGTCTAAATTCCACAACGCAAATGCTTTCCTATCGGAGGTCACAACATATGAATTATCAAAGGCAATATGAATATTTGTCACTGAGTTACTGCCATCATCTTGATGTCGCCACACAAATCGTTGCTGGTTAGTGGCCAAATCCCAGACTGTAATACCATTTTCAATAGTAGAAACAACCGCAATAGTATTGTCTGCCGATATATGCGATGCATGGGATCCACCCTCGGCATGGCGAAATGAACTCACAGGCACATCACTTGAACCACCGCAGGCCATAAGTATTAAGGCACTTAGCGACATTACAAAATAGACGATATTAATACGTTTGTTCAATGGGTTTCTCTTTTGTCTTATGCCGTTTAGTATATGCGTTTACCTACCAATCACATACTGCTAGTTGGAGAATTATAATGAAAAAGGTC
>QIJM01000134.1 GCA_003232445.1 Paraglaciecola arctica | reverse complement strand
ATGACGGTTTTTAAAGGCTAACAATAACTCAATGCAGGTACCAGAGCCTTCATATACATGGGTAATCCAATTGCTTAAGGTGAGCACCGCATCTTTGGAACTCTGATTACCGGTCAAACAATAATGTAGATACAAACCTGTGGTGTAGCAGTGTTGCCCGCCTGGTCCCCCGCCACCTGCATGATCCTGATAGGCATTACTCGATTGATACTTTGAATAAGAGCGATGACTCGAAGTAAAGGCCTGTAAGTAATGGTCGGTGTGCCAAAACAACCCGCCGTTATATTCATTTTTATCCAGATTAGTATGGTAGATGTCAATATTTTTTACATGTGTTGCCAGATCATCCGCCAGTTCAAACCACTTAGTGTTGCCTGTGGTTAAATATTGCCTGAGAAAACCGTAGATAGGGTCGTATTGGTTATTATAATGGGATACAAATATGCCCTCACCTTGGTAACCCGCAGTTTCATGATCGGCATAGAGTTCACCAAAGTGACGCCAACCATATTCATCCAAATTTTCTCGTTTGGCAATAAAGCCTGATGTATTGTCTATGCCTAAATCTATAATTGACTGGAGCGACCCTAAGTCAGCTTTTTCTTTTTCAATAAAAGGATATAAGTCACATTGGCTGACCCAATCCCAGGCAATAGTGCCCCGGTTGACTTTGTGACTAGTGGTTAAGTCATTGTTTGAGCTATTTAGCGACATCCAGAAGGTATGGCTTTTTTTCTCGCCTCCTTGCAGCTCATGGAGATAGTGGGTGGCCGGAAACAGGCCTAAAGACACTAGGTTGTCTTTTACTGTCATGGATTTTGGGAAATTCTGCCAAAATTTATTCAGGGTAATAGCCAGATTATTTTTTAAACCTACCACCGGCTGGCAGCGCAGGCCAGTCAGTTCTTTTTGGCCTTTATTAAGCGTGTCCTTTAACGCTATATTAATAGCGTAACCGTTTTTGTTTATATCTAGCGTATTGTTGTGGTTGACATGCACTGGGCTTTGCCAATTTACTCCACCACTTGAGAATTGCTCGCAGACAATACTGTCGGCGCTATAACTATGGTTGTTCTGAACATCAGTGAGGGTACTGTGTTCTTTAAGTGATTTTTGGGCTGTGTTTAACTCAATGTTAAGGGATTTAAAATTAAAAGATCCTGCATCGCCTAAGTCCCATTTGCCACCTTGATGCATCGCCCTGTTGGTATTATGTATTTGCAAGTTAAACTTAATCAATTCAAAGGGGACTAGCCAATCAACAATGAGTTGAAACTGCACTAATGTTTCTAAAAAATGTCCGTCTATGACAAGTGTCACAGCTGAACGGGTGTTATTTTTTAGATTGGTTTGTGCTGCAACACTTGCATGGCTAAAGGCTGTTTTAACTGGCTGCCCTGTGCTATCCGTCAGTTTTAAGTCATCGGCGGTGAGGGACAAAATAGCTTCGCCCTTATCATCTTGCATTTCTAATCGGTTATTAGCTAAGCTCAGGGTTAATGTATTAGCGCCACCTTTATAGGAGTAGTTATTAATAACATCAGTACTTATCAACTTTGGGGTCGGTACACCAGAGATATCCACTTGATTTCTAATTATATTCAAATACAACAGCGGTTGATTACAATACTGATAAGTTAACTTTACCCATCTAAGGCTGTTATCTGGCCAGTAAGCGATGATTTGGCAAAGTGCGTCGATTGTTTTAGTTTTTTTGGTTTCATCGTCAACTGTCGCTGTTTTAACTGACAGTTGTTCAAGACTAAACACCAGTGATTGAGGCAGAGGTACAGATACTTCGCAACATTGCTTCTGACCATGTTGTAAACCTTGCTCATGAATTATTGATAGTTTTATGTGTTGTTGTTCTGTATTAATCATTGGGAGCCATCATTTAATTTAATCCGTAGGCTCGAAAACAATCCGCCAAACATCATACGTTTCCATTTTCTTAACTGTTCTCTGAATATCAGTAGCGGTTTGTTGCGATAGAAACAGTAAATATGTTGCTCATAGGGCTGGGCATTAGACAGTGATTTTTTGTATTGAGCTTCACCTGCCAAAAAATCATACACGGTAATGCCTTGTTTGATTGCTTGTTCGATAATTAGGCTGTGGATCACCAACCCCACTTTAATGCGGTTATCAGCGTTAAAGTGGATCGCAGACAGGTAAAAGTTCCATCTGTCACCCTGGGTCAACAGGTATACATGACCAAGGGCGATATCATCTTGGTATAAGGTATATAACCTGCAATTTTGTGCCGAATGTTCATCTTGAATTAACTCTTGGTGAAACTTATAAAAGCAGGGGTTATCAAAGCCGCTGCCATAAACGGTAGAGCGCCATTTGGTGCGATGTAAATCTGCGATGCTTTTTAGTACGTTGTCTTTTTCATCGGCGTCTGTGGCTAACGCAAGTCGCAGTGGGCTTTGCTCGTTTAATAGTTTTATTGAGCGTTTAATATGAGAACGGGTGTTTTTAGATAAACTGGCCAGATAGTCGTTTAATGTGATGAAGCCAGTTAAATCGGCCAGATAACCGGGTGACGACAATTCTGTTCTAAGGTTAAAGCCAGTAAAATTCAGCGTGTTGATAAAGGAAGGCGCACTCAGGCCTATCTTGATGTCATCTATCTGTTCAATTTTTGCTAGCTCCTGGCAAATTTCATCGGCCAACTGCTGTTCATAGTCTTTATGTAGCAAAAATGTATTGTGTTCTATCCAGGTTTGATCTTCTCTGATATTGCCGCTTTTATGTAAAAAATAGTGGTTGAAGCTTAGCCCCCAAAACACCCTTTTGGTTTTTATACCAAATAGTGCTAGCCCGACTGTGTCCTGTCCCTGCATCACTTCAATACATAAGCAATTATTAGTGGTTAGGTTTTTATGAGCCAACCATTGCTTCACCCAGAACCAGGCAACAAAAGCCGACGAATTTGCCTCGCCCTGTAATGCTACCCATTTATGTGTCAGTTGTTCTACATGGCTTTCGTTCAAATGATAAGAGCGAGTCTGAAAGGGTACTGAAGGCATGGGATCCTTTTCCATTTGAAGCAAGGTTTTGGTCCGATATAAATACAAAGGCAGTCAATACATCAAGGCTAACCGAAACCCACTTTAAATCACATAGTAAAGTATGGAATTTGTATGAATTAGTGGTATTCAGGGTGTTAAAATCCTGTTAATTCGGTGTTATTGGCAGACTCAAAGCTTATCAAACCACAAAGCATTGGTATTTTTCATGACCCAAGAGGTAATATACTGGCAGGTTTATAATTCAATATGGAAAGAATAATGAAAAAGCTTCATTTAGCGCTTGTTTTTAGCACCTTCTTAATAGTGTCCGGCTGTTCAGAGAAAACTTCTGATGAATATATAGCGCTAGCAGAAACAAACATTCAGCAAGGTGATGTGCCATCAGCCATCATAGAGTTAAAAAATGCAATTAGTGTTAATGCACAAGACCCACGAGCACGATTTTTGTTGGGAAATCTGTATGCTAATCGGGGAAGCAGCGCCGCAGCAGAAAAAGAGCTTATCCGCGCATTTGAACTAGGTTACGAGCCTAATGAGGTGCTACCTGTGTTGGCAAATGCCTACAGTTTGCAGTTCAAGCATGAAGAAATTATCAAGCTGGTTGATGAGTCTAGAAGCCTTGCCCCAGAAGTATCTACCTCTTTATTGCTATACAAAGCATTGGCTCATTTTCAACTAGGCCAAACATATAAAGCTAAAAAGGCAGTAGCCGATGCCAACGAAATATCTGCCGATTCGCTATATAGTAAATTGGGTAACGCCTATGTAGATTTTAGTAATCAGCAAGTCGACAAATCTCTAGAAAAAATAAATGAAATATTAAGTGAACAACCTGATTTTGCTGATGCGCATTTGTTAAAAGGGCAGCTAACTTCAGTGTCTAATGACAATGAAGGCGCGGTTAAAAGTTTCGAGAAGTACAAAGAATTATTACCAAGAACTTATCAATCTAGAGTGTTTTTAGCCACCGCTTATATAAAAAATAAGCAGTTCGAAGAAGCAGAGAAAGAAGTCGACCTGTTACTGAAAGTCAATCCCGACCAGCCTTATGTTAATCAGCTTAAGGGCGCTGTGCGATTCCAAGTGAAGGATTTCGAAAATGCAAAATTGTATACAGAAAAAGCTATTCAGAATGGATTGTCAAATGTACCCAATAGAATTATCGCTGGAGTAAGTGCATTTCGCCTTGGTCATTTTGAACAGGCTTATAGGCACATAGA
>QIJM01000464.1 GCA_003232445.1 Paraglaciecola arctica | reverse complement strand
GGAGATTTGACCAAAAGGGTTGATACAGATTACCAAGGTACTTTTGATGACATGAAGAATGCCTGTAATAGCACCAGTATTAACTTGACCGATATGATTAGTGAGATACTGGTCGCCAGTGAAACCATTCACACTGTGTCCAGTGAGATTGCCAAAGGCAATTCAGATTTGTCTATAAGAACCGAACAACAAGCATCAAACTTAGAAGAAACAGCCTCCAGCATGCAACAACTCATGGGCACAGTAAGACTCAATGCTGATAATGCTAAACAGGTAAAAGGGCTGACAACACAAGCGTCAGAAGTGGCTAAAACCGGTGGCGAGTTAATTCAAAAAGTGGTTATGACCATGTCCTCAATTGATGAATCCTCGAGGAAAATTTCCGATATCATTGGCGTAATAGATGGCATTGCTTTTCAAACCCACATTTTGGCTTTAAATGCTGCAGTAGAAGCCGCTAGGGCAGGAGAGCAAGGGCGTGGATTCGCTGTGGTGGCATCAGAGGTTAGAGCATTAGCTCAACGCTCAGCGAATGCAGCAAAAGATATTAAAAACTTAATATCTGACTCGGTGGCTAAAATTGAAGACGGTAATGATTTGGTTAATAAATCGGGTGTAACCATGCAGAATATTGTGGTATCAATTCAACGTGTAAACGACATCATGGGTGAAATCGCGGCAGCTTCAGTGCAACAGTCATCGGGTATTGATGAAGTAGGCAAAGCAATCAATCAAATGGACGAAATGACCCAAAAAAACGCAGCTTTGGTTGAGCAAGCTGCTGCTGCTGCCGAGAAGATGACTTATCAAGCCGAGCAACTTTCTAAGAGTGTGGGTAGCTTTACTCTGCATGATAATGCAGTGAAACCAGCCAAACCCAAAGAGCATCATCAGCAAGCAGCGCCTAGGTTGAGTGCTCAGCGGCTTTCTGATAAACCCGCTATAGAATTACCTCATTCTGATGAAGATGAGTGGGAAAGTTTTTAGTCAGTGGTAAATCCATTACAACGAGAGTTTGCTTATAGCCAACAGGACTTTGAACAACTGCGTAAGGTAGTCTGTGACCGAGCAAAACAAATTTATCCAAGTCGCACCTAATCGTTATTATGAACGGATGTTTCAGCGTGATGCTGTCAAAATATTACTCGGTGAGTATTTTGTAATTCATGACGACACTATGATTGTTACTGTGCTTGGTTCATGTGTGGTTGTTTGTTTGCGCGAAACGTCGAAAAATCCAATGAGATAGATTTGTTTTAGGAGTTATGGATGTCAATTGGTGTGTTAGTGGTAGATGACTCGGCGCTTGTCCGTAGTCTATTAAGTGAAATTATCAATCAACAAGCAGATATGCACGTTGTAGGTGTGGCTAAGGATGCTTACGTTGCCAAAGATATGGTTAATTCGCTTTGCCCAGATGTGATTACCCTTGATATTGAAATGCCTAAAGTGAGTGGCCTGACGTTTCTAGATAAATTAATGAAAGCCAGACCCACACCAGTATTAATGATTTCAACCCTAACTGAGCAAAGCGCTGACGCCACCTTAAAAGCATTAGAATTGGGGGCAGTCGATTTTTTTGCTAAACCTAAGTTAGGTGTTTCCGAAGGTATTGCAGTTTACCAACAGGAGATTGTTGATAAAATTCGACTTGTATCTCAAGCTAAAGTACTTAGCACTCGCCGAACTTCATCTAACCGTGAAATTCATCCGTTTGACGGGTCATCTAAACAAAAAATCATTGCAATTGGCGCCTCCACTGGTGGCTGTGAGGCCATCAAATTAGTATTGGAGTCCTTGCCGACTAACAGCCCTCCTGTTGTGATAGTGCAGCATATGCCTGCTGGCTTTACTGCTTCTTTTGCTCAGAGACTAAATGGTGTGTGTAAGGTTACAGTCAAAGAAGCACAAAATGATGAAGTGCTTACACAAGGTTCTGTTTACATCGCACCGGGTAATAAGCACCTTTTGATACTAGACCAAAATGGTGAGTATCGAGTCAAATTAAGTGAAGGTGAACGGGTATCTGGTCACAGACCTTCTGTTGATGTTTTGTTTAATTCGTTAGCGCAAACGGCTGGAAAACATGCAGTGGCAACAATATTGACCGGTATGGGCAAGGATGGCGCCAAAGGGTTATTGGCTCTGCGCCAATCAGGTGCCTATACGCTTGCGCAGAGTGAGTCGAGTTGTGTGATATTCGGAATGCCAAAAGAGGCAGTTAAAATAGGCGGTGCTATGGAACAAACTGATTTAGATTTGATTGCCCAAAGGTTATTAGAGCGAGCAGCCAAGCATGACTCATAAACTAATTATATCCATACATATTTGGCTTCTACCTGCATCTTTAGCCTTGTATAAAGCCGCATCAGCTGAGGATATAAGCTCACTGAGTTTGTCATGATGCGTTGAACTGGCCAAACCTGCACTAAAACTACAATGAAAGGACTGTTCAGCGGCGGTATAATTGATCTGCAAAAAGGCGGTTAAAATATTGTTCATTTTGCTTTCAATTACGCTGGGTTCTGCGTCACTGAATACCACCATAAATTCTTCTCCGCCATAGCGGCCAACATAATCAGTGTCGCGTACCGATTGCAGCAATAATTGTCCTAAAGAAATCAGCACCTTATCGCCGCCACCATGACCATATTTATCATTCACTCCTTTGAAATGATCTAAATCAATCATCACCACTACTGTGGGTCTTTGTTGGCGCGAAGCCAGTCTCAGAGCATGAGCAGCAGCATCCATGATTTGTCCGTGATTGAGTACACCTGTTAGGCTATCTCTAGATGCAAGGTAACGAATTTCCTGACCCCTTTGAATACGGCTGTTAACATGTTGAACGATAACCTTAGGTGGGGTGTTTTTGGGGATAACATCATCAGCACCGCACTCCAAGACTTGAAGCTTGGTGTTTATGTCATCGTCAGCAGTGAGAAAAATAATCGGTACATAGTCATATTTAGCTTGTTGGCGCAGTAACCGCGCTACTTCCAGCCCACTGATGTTTGGCATGTACATATCTAACAAAAACACATCAGGATGAAAGGATTCTAATTCAGTCATCATTGACTCGGCTCGACTTATTGCCAGCACTTCAACGTGTTTGTCTTCTAGTAATGTTTTATAAAAAATGCCCATTGAGGCTTGGTCATCTAACAGTAAAATTCTATAGGGTCTGGTTAAATCTATTTTGAAATTTTTACGGATTTTGGAAACTAAAGTGGTGATGTTAACCGGTTTTAACAGGTATTCATTTACCTTGGATCTTACTGCCGCTAGCCTATTTTCAAATGAACTTGAGGAAGATAGAACAAATACGTTGATATCGACTGATCTCAGCTTGGCAGCAAATGTAAACATTTGTTCAAGCGGGTCAGTTGAGTTGTCAGTATCAATCAACACTAAATTGAATGTTTGTTGGTCTAACACTTTTTCGAGCTGTTCGATTGAATGGAATTGACTAATTGTAAACCCAAACCCAGATAAAAGTTTAGCGTGAACCACTGATGTAGCTTCATTATCATCAATTAAAGCAATATTAATGTCTCGATAAGATTGTGAGGTGATTTCTTCTTTCTTTTGTTGTGGCTCGCGTAATTCACCTAGGGAAGGGGGAGTTTCTTTTAATACCAGTAAAGGATTAGGGTTGTTTCTTGATGCATTAATCATAGAATTCATATGACGGTCAATAAAAGGAATAACACTTTTTAAGTGGTTGATTTGTTCTTCGCAGGGGGCAATTTCTTCTTCAATCATACCGAGCCTGTCGCTCAGCGCCAAAAAGTTAAGGGCACCACTAGCGCCTCTGATGCTGTGGACTTCAAATCTAAATTGTTTGACTGCGTCCAGAGATTGTGACGTTCTAGCTTCTGACCATAACTTGATCAGCACTGCAAGTTTGTCATTAAACTCAGCATTAAAGGTAATGCGAAACGCTGCTAATTTCTGTTCCAACTTAGAACTCATTATGTTCCTTTCCAACTCACGTTACGTTAGCCCACTCACACGAGATACTCTAGCCTAGGTATTTTCCGAAGTAAATTACGCAGAATAACGAATACCCCACAGCGTAGCTAATCTCTAATATTTAATCTTGATCTATATCAATGGCAGTTCGCTTTTGACCCACCTATGAGGATCTTCACTTTGCCAACACTGTGCCATGTCTGACATGTGCTTTAATCAAGCTGACAAAAGTAAAGTAGAGCCAAAAGTAAGATCGCATAAAGTCTACCAAAAGTCGGACGTACTATTTGGCGAAGGCCAGACCTTTGATGCTATTTATATCTTGCGCAGCGGGTCGGCGAAATCTTCGGTTTTAGCTAATAGTGGTCATGAGCAAATTAGCAGCTTTCATTATCCCGGTGATTTGATTGGTCTGGATGGTTTTGATAATGGATTGCATGCACAGTCGATAAAATTCTTGGAAACCAGTAGTGTTTGCCGTATTGGCTTAGGAGAGCTGGATAAGGCTATGGCAAGCTCAGCAAGCATCAGGTACAACTTGTTGCAGGGCATGAGTCATGCACTGAATATTGAAGATAAGTTTTTACTTAGTTTAAACAATATGAACTCTGCTCAGCGGCTCAGCTCATTTCTATTGGACTTGTCTTTGCGTTTTGAAAAGAGAGGGTTATCTGGCAATGTGTTTGATTTGAGTATGAC
>QIJM01000416.1 GCA_003232445.1 Paraglaciecola arctica | reverse complement strand
GAAGAAGTCCACGACGTGAGTGGTGATCTTTCTTATGATCCGCAAAGTGACCTTGTAATTTGTTGATGTTATTAGTTAATAAAGCAACTTGAACTTCAGGTGAGCCTGTATCGCCTTCTTTAATGCCATACTCAGCAATGATTGTTGCCGTTTCTTGTGTACTTAGTGACATGATATTCTCCAATAATATGAGAGTTTAAAGATACAACCCGCCAATCACTAATTCAGCGAGTCAAAAAGAGCGCGTATTATAGCGATGCCAAGCTTAATAACAAGCCTTATATCAGCATGATTTTATAATTATCACATTACTACCCATACCGCCTCAAAATGTGCGTTTCAGAACGACTGGGCGGGTTTTAAAGCGATTTATCCTGCGTTGACCATTTTTGACTTAGATCACTAGGCCTGCAAATAGCCGTCTTGCCTAAACCGCTTTAAACTCCCACTGAATCCGTCATTTTGAGGTGGTATGGGTATATACAAAACCTCATGTGATTAGCTGTAAACAACAGAACGTTTAGGTGCTACCTTGCCGTCAGTGTCAATAAAACCCACACCTAAAAACAATCCACTATCGATGCTATACACACGGATTAATGACTCTTGTGGATATTCAGTAGAGCCAACAAAATTAACTGGATTACCATGCCTAAAAAAACCTTCAGCGATTTGCTCTAATTCAACTGAGTCAAGCGTTTTAACCGCAGAATCCATAGGCATTAATAATTGATCCATGGCAGTGAATGTTTGGTCATCTAATAAATCTGCGGTTTCGGTATCTATCTTGTTTCTAAGTGCTTGTAATAATTCCATCGTCATCATTTTATCCGCTGGGTAATCAGTTACCTGCGTACGATGTAACTTACTCACATAAGCACCACAACCTAGCAGCTGGCCAATGTCATCTACCAAAGAGCGAATATAAGTACCTTTACTACTATGTACTGTCATATCCACTTCATCCGTTTCAAATCTGTCAATGGATAAGCTAAAAATTGTGATATCTCGGGCTTCTCTTGGAATATCAATACCTTGACGAGCATAAAAATACAGCGGTTTACCTTGATGTTTTAACGCTGAAAACATAGAAGGTACTTGTTTAATAGGCCCTTTAAACTGTTCACACGCAGCAAACAGTTGTGCTTGTGTAACATTGACAGGGCTAGTTTCAATTACCTCACCGTCCGCATCAGAAGTAGTCGTGCGCACTCCCAGCTTAGCTGTGACCTGGTAAGTTTTATCGGTATCCAATAAAAACTGAGAGAACTTAGTCGCTTCACCTAAGCAAATTGGCAACATGCCTGTCGCTAGTGGATCTAAAGCGCCTGTATGACCGGCTTTCGCCGCATTAAACATACGTTTAACTTGTTGCAGTGCATGGTTAGATGACAGGCCTAAGCCCTTATTCAGCAGTATAATACCGTTAATGGCACGACCTTTTCTTTTTCTGGCCATAAATACTACTTTTGCTCGCCTTCGCCTGACTCTTGGGAGCCAATAGAACGACCAGCCAGTTTAGCTCGTTCTGTGTCTTTATTTAACGTATCACTGACCAAATTGGCTATACGTATGCCTTCAGCTAAAGAGCCATCACGCACAAATTTTATTGCAGGTACAGCGCGCATACGCATACGACTAGCGAGTAATGTACGGATAAAACCTTTGTTATCTTCAAGAATAGTCAGATAATTTTTGACTTGTTCTTCGTCATTCTCAAAAAAAGTCACATAAATTTTAGCGTGAGCTAAATCCCGCGATACTTCAACGCCCGACACAGTCACCATGCCGAGGCGAGGATCTCGATTCTTAAACTCATTCTGTAAAATACTGGCAATTTCTTTGTGAATTTGTTGACCGACTCTGTCGGTACGTGAAAATTCTCTGGCCATATTAATTTCTCCTAATACCTAAGGTATCTTTTCAAAACAAAACGGAGGCCGTAGCCTCCGTTTATTCTTATTAGCTAATAGCTGCTTGAACCTATATCAAACTTACAGTTCGCGCTTAACTTCAACAGTTTCAAATACTTCGATTTGGTCACCCACTTTAACGTCATTGTAATTTTTAACGCCAATACCACATTCCACCCCATTACGGACTTCTTGCGCATCGTCTTTAAAGCGTCTCAATGACTCAAGCTCACCTTCATAAATAACTATGTTGTCACGTAAGACACGGATAGGACTGCTTCGTTTAACAATACCTTCTGTGACCATACAACCAGCGATTGCACCAATCTTAGGCGATTTGAATACATCACGAACTTCGGCTAAACCGATTATCTCTTGTCTGAATTCAGGTGCCAACATACCGCTCATGGCTTGTTTCACTTCATCAATCAATTGATAAATAATGCTGTAATAACGTAAGTCAATCTCTTCAGTATCAACCACTTTGCGAGCAGAGGCGTCAGCACGTACGTTAAAGCCAATCACTATGGCGTTTGAAGCGGCAGCTAAACTTGCGTCAGTTTCGGTAATACCACCTACACCACTACCCACAATGTTCACCTTAACTTCATCAGTTGACAACTTAGTCAAAGAATCAGAGATGGCTTGAATCGATCCTTGAACATCAGCCTTAAGTACAACATTTAATTCACTAACATCGCCAGCTTCCATATTGGCAAACATATTTTCCAATTTGGCTTTTTGCTGTTTGGCTAATTTCAGTTCACGTTGTTTGGTATGACGTTTAGTGGCGACTTCACGAGCTTTACGCTCGTCTTGCACCACTAATGCATTTTCACCCGCAATCGGCACTCCTGACAAACCAAGAATTTCTACCGGTGTTGATGGACCAGCTACTTTCATATCCTTACCATTTTCATCACGCATGGCTCGAATACGTCCGTATTCCTCACCACATAACATGATGTCACCGGCACGAAGCTCACCTTCTTGGATAAGCACAGATGCAACAGGGCCACGGCCTTTATCCAGGCGTGATTCAATAACGATACCTTTTGCAGGTCCAGTAGGTACGGCTTGTAAGTCGAGTACTTCGGCTTGTAGGTTGATGGCTTCTAACAATTCATCAACGCCTTGACCGGTTTTAGCTGAGACGTTAACAAACTGGTGTTCGCCGCCCCACTCCTCTGAAATCACTTCAATTTGCGATAATTCAGTTTTCACTCTATCGAGATCAGCAGACTCTTTATCAATTTTATTAACCGCAATAATTAATGGTACACCTGCCGCTTTTGCATGTTGTACTGCTTCTTTTGTTTGCGGCATAACACCATCATCTGCAGCAACAACCAAAATAACGATATCAGTCGCAATCGCACCACGAGCCCGCATAGCGGTAAACGCGGCGTGACCAGGTGTATCTAGAAATGCGATA
This sequence comes from Paraglaciecola arctica, assembly GCA_003232445.1. Lineage (GTDB taxonomy): Bacteria > Pseudomonadota > Gammaproteobacteria > Enterobacterales > Alteromonadaceae > Paraglaciecola > Paraglaciecola arctica_A. The sequence continues at coordinate 925 of QIJM01000416.1, read as the reverse complement.
CGGCCATTGGCAGTTTCAACACTGTAAGCACCAATGTGCTGGGTAATACCACCGGCTTCACTATCTGCTACTTTCGCCCGACGAATGTAATCAAGGAGAGACGTTTTGCCGTGGTCAACATGACCCATAATAGTAACAACGGGAGCACGACTCGCTTTTTCACCGCCAGAAGCTTCAGCAATCAACTCTTCTTCAAGTGCATTATCGTTAACCAGTTCGTATTTGTGACCCATTTCTTCGACTACTAATACCGCAGTTTCTTGGTCAAGTACGTGGTTGATAGTCACCATTTCACCCATTTTCATTAGGGCTTTAATGACTTCGGTGGCTTTAATAGCTAATTTGCTACCTAGCTCACTTACTGTAATGGTTTCGCCCAAACGAACAATACGCTCAACAGGTTGTGCTGGCTTATTAAAAGCATGTTTGAGCTCTGAACCCGCATTTTTCTTAGATTTTTTACGTCTACGGCCGCCAAGTTCAATTTTGATGTCATCGGCATCTTCGGCTTCTTGCGCGTAGCGGTTTGAGTGAACATGCACTTCTTCTTTTTCTTGTTTCTTACGACGCTCTTCTTCTTCCTTCCAGCGACGTGAGTTTTCTTCAGCCAGCTTTTTAGCTTCTTCTGCAGCGTTTTTCGCATCTAATTCAAGTTTGCGTTGAATTTCTTCATCTTGTGCCTTGCGAAGTTTTTCAGCTTCGGCACGGTTACGTTCTTGCTCGGCTTTTTCTTCTGGGCTTAATGCTGACTCTTCAGCAGCGCGAGCTTCTTTAGCTTTTTCAGCGCGGGCAGCACGTTCAGCATTTGCTTTGGCTTTGGCTTCAGCTGCTTTCTTTGCTTTTTCTTGCGCAGCATTTTTAGCTTTTTCAGCGGCTTGCTGTTCAGCTTCAAGCTTAACTTGCTGTTCTTCGGCTAAACGTTTTG
>QIJM01000641.1 GCA_003232445.1 Paraglaciecola arctica | reverse complement strand
TTTCTACATAAAATTCAAATAAATGATCATTGTCAAACTCTACGAGTTTTTGAATATATTTGTGTAGTTTTAACAAAGTGAAATCTTCTTTTACTTCAATTGTTTTTGACCAAGGAATATCTTCTTCATCATATGGAAATGAAATAATTAGTTTGAATATCTCCATAGTTTCCTCGTTTTTTTTAAAAAACAATATTAATAACACGCAACAACCCGTGTTTAAACACGGGTTGTTGCGTTTGATTTATTAACGCATTTTTAGCATTGGGCGTAACTTATTGCAAATGCTAAGATTTTTGACCCGCTCATTTTTTTCTGTGAAAGTACGGCAATTACACAATATCCTGCATATATACGGGTGTGGCACTATAACTGTATATAAATATGGGCTATCCACTTAGCCCAACTCATGTCAACATGTAGTAATGACAAAATATTCTAATTTGCTTAGATCGGGTATCGATTACCCTAAGAATTGGGATCAATTTCTAAATTGGTTTCACGATGAGCAATCCTGTCTGAATTACATCTATAAGAACCGTTGACCTAATGGTTTTATCTGCCCTCGGTGTCCTGTCAATAAAACACCATATAAATGAAAAACAAATACCGAAATTAGAAATGCTGCCCTAAAAAACTACAACCACCCCATAACCAAACCCAAATGCATACAAGCAAGGGCAAACAAACCCGCCAACACATCATCAATCATAATCCCAAACCCGCCGTGAACATGTTTATCTAAGTAACTAATTGGCCAAGGTTTGAGAATATCAAAAAAACGAAATAGTACAAAACCAACAAGCAATGTTTGCCAGCTCAAAGGGACTGCTAGCATAGTGATCAGCATGCCTGCGACTTCATCCCAAACGATAGAAGAGTCGTCATGCACACCCATGTCTTGTGCAGTTTTTCCGCAGATCCAGATCCCCACAATACTGACCAGTATCGTGACTATCAAATAAACAGAAAAACTAGCGTAATGCGATAACAGCACAACTAAAGGCAGAGCGGCCAAGGTACCAAATGTGCCCGGCATTTTTGCAGCCAAACCACTGCCAAATCCTAACGCCAAAAAGTGCACGGGGTTAAGTAAGCTAACACGGCTGCGTACTTGCTTATCCACTGTCATGCCCCTCTTTGGTTGTATTCATTAAAAGTGTTCGTAACCTTTAGCGCTATAATCGTATGGCTTATCAGCTTGACGTAACTCCAACTTACCCGCATTACCGTTCAATTGGCCGATATAGGTAGCATGAATATTAGCACTGGCTAAGGTTGTCTCTAAATGGCCTTTTTGTTCTTCACTTACAGTGAATAATAACTCGTAATCATCACCTGCACTTAGGGCGTAGCCAATCGCTTGGCTACTACTAACCGATTCTTTTAAGGCTTGTGATATTGGCAACTTATCAACATGTAATGTAGCGCCACATTGAGATGCCTTGAGAATATGCTTTATATCAGACACCAAACCATCTGATATATCAATACAAGCACTGGCAATACGCCTAAGGCTAGTGCCTACCAGTAATCTTGGAGTAGGATAATTTAAACGATTAAGCAAAAAATCTTGATTGGACTGGTTGTCCAACACACACTTTTTTTGCGCTATATGTAAACCTAATCCCGCATCACCTAAAGTGCCTGTGACATAGACTGAATCACCGGGTTTGGCCTTACTTCGGGTTAAAGCCTGGTCAAAAGGCACAAATCCTTGCGCCGTAATGGTTATAGCTAAAGGCCCCTTAACTGTATCTCCGCCAATCAGTTGCACGGAGTAATATTCGGCGTGTTCTTGTAAACCATTAGAGAAAGCCTCTAACCAATTTTCATCAACTGCAGGCAAACTCAAAGATAAACTTATCCAAGCGGGCTCTGCGCCCATGGCGGCTAAATCACTTAGATTAACCGCCATGGCTTTTTGCGCAATAGCGTGGGGAGGCGTATCTGCTAAAAAATGCACGCCACTTAACAACGTGTCGGTGGTAGTCACTAAGGCTTGGCCTTGGGGTATATGCGTGACAGCACCATCATCACCAATGCCAATTATCACGTCTTTACGTTGAATACTTTTTACTTTGAAAAAGTCTTCAATTACATTAAATTCTTTCACTTTGGCTACTTCATAATTAAATCAGGTGAGAGAAAAGTTGGTTACAACCTATTTGAAAAGGTTAGGACAACTCATCTTTACGCAGAGTCTTAATCGCTTTATCCAGCACACCATTAACGAATTTGTGGCTTTCTTCTGCGCCAAACGATTTAGCCAACTCAATGGCTTCATTGATAACAACCTTGTAAGGGACATCCATTCTGCCAACAAGTTCGTAAGTGGCTATTCTGAGAATGGCTTTTTCCACAGGATCTAGCTCCTCAGGCAAACGCCCAAGGTAAGGTTTGATCTTTTTATCTAAGTCAGCACAGTCTTTTACCACTGCCCGCAATAACTCCAAAAAGTATTCAGTATCGACTTTTTGCATATTGTTACTGGTGATAATACTAAGCTCTATTTGCTCAACAGGATTTTTGCTCATTTGCCAAGAATAAACCGCTTGTACTGCAAGTTCTCTGGCTAGACGGCGGGCTTTAGGTTTCACCTATTTAGCCTCTTCAATATTAGCTAATACATTAACCATTTCTAGAGCGCTAACTGCCGCTTCTGCGCCTTTGTTACCGGCTTTAGTACCAGAACGTTCAATAGCTTGCTCTATGCTATCAGTGGTAATTACGCCAAAAGAAACAGGAATACCGTATTCTAAAGAAACTTGCGCCAATCCTTTGTTACATTCACCCGCAACAAACTCAAAGTGGGGTGTGCCACCACGGATCACAGCGCCCAAGGCGATAATGGCATCATACTTGTTTTGTTCAGCAAGTTTTTTAGCAGCAATTGGCAGCTCGTAAGCACCCGGTACACGAACCAAAGTAATATCTTGTTCGTTCACTTCACCATGTCTTTCAAGGGCATCTAAAGCACCGTCTACTAAGCTTTCAACTACAAAACTGTTGAAACGAGAAACCACAAGAGCAAACTTTTTGCCTGTTGCGCGAATGTTACCTTCAATAATATTCATCTAAAAACCTTACTGGAAAAATCGGCGCGCAGTTTAGCACATCCGTAATGGGAAATATTGTGAATTTTAAGCTCTATATTTCGACGTACTCGACGACTTCTAATCCATAGCCAGACAAGGCATGGTATTTTTTGGGTTTGCTCAACAAACGCATTTTTCTAACACCTAAGCTGGCTAATATTTGACTGCCTACGCCAATCGTCCTCGATGAGCCTGTCCATGCGGCATTAGCGGGTTTCTCGCCCTTATCTTCGGCTTCAAATTGTTTGACTTGAGTCAGCAAGTCTTCATCTTTACCTAGCAGTACCAAAACACCGCCATTATCAGCAATATATTTAATCGCTTGCGGCAAGCCCATGCTACGAGAAATAGCCCGCTGCGAGCCTAATAAATCACTAAAGCTATTCAGCAAATGCACACGAACTAAAGCAGGTACGTCGCCGTTAATTTCACCTTTACACATAGCAAAATGTACTTGGTTATCAATCACATCCTTAAAGGTAACTAAATCAAACTCACCGTACTCGGTGGGAAGTTTACACTTAGCCACTTGTTGAATAGTGGTTTCGTTCAAATTTCGATATTCGATTAAATCGGCAATAGTGCCAATTTTCATATTATGTTTGGTTGCGAAGACTTCTAGCTCTGAGCGTCTGGCCATACTGCCGTCTTCATTGAGTATTTCAACAATTACCGATGCCGGTTCGCAACCGGCTAATCGTGCTAAATCTATGCCCGCTTCAGTATGCCCTGCACGGTTTAACACACCACCCTCTTTACCAATTAACGGGAAAATATGCCCCGGCTGCACTATGTTGCTAGCCTGTGCATCTTTTGCTACTGCCGCCAGAACGGTTTTAGCTCTGTCTGCGGCCGAAATTCCAGTGGTAACACCTTCTGCCGCTTCAATCGATACAGTAAAATTAGTTGAAAACTGAGCACTATTATCATTCACCATCAAGGGTAAATTAAGCGCTTGGCAGCGCTGTGCAGTCATAGGCAAACAGACTAAACCGCGAGCATGAGTCACCATAAAGTTAATGGCTTGGGGAGTAACATGTTCGGCGGCCATAATCAGATCGCCTTCATTTTCCCTGTCTTCATCGTCCATTAAGATAACCATTTTGCCTTGACGGATATCTTCGATTATCTCTTTACTGCTGTTTAATGGCATAGTCTGTTGTCTTCTTTTAAATTTTGTTGAGGCCGTTGTTTTCGCCCTTG
>QIJM01000076.1 GCA_003232445.1 Paraglaciecola arctica | reverse complement strand
CCAAGGCCAAATCTCGGATCATTTCTAACGCACCAAACTCCCAGCTAGGCATATTGTCCATCATCACACTAGGCGGCAATACATCATTTGACAAATAGCCGCCAGATTTGTTTAGCAAGGTCTCGCTAACTTTAATTAAACTAGTCGTGATCGTGTAGCCAGCTACAACAGACTCATTTCTCTGGCTAGCTTGCTGCTGAGCAAGTAGCTCAGGTTCAAATAATTCAGGTTCGAAGCTCCAGAACACAGACAAAATCCATAACAAGAAGATGATAAGTAAAGCCGCGCTCAACAGCCATTTTGGGGTAAGATATCGTTTCATATTTTTTCCTAATGATGTGAATGTGCAGATGCCTTAGGTCTAGCAACGTTAGCGGTGATGTTAATAGACTCACCCTCCTTGGTCTGCAAAATGATTGTTACGGACTGCCCTTCGTTCAAGGGCTGTTTCAGCCCGAACAGCATAATATGTAGGCCACCAGGAGAAAAATGTACACTTTCACTGGGCTGAATAACCACTTCTGACTGTTGTTGCATGCGCATCATATCATCTACCAATATATGGTTATGTATTTCTGCTTTAGTGGCGAAGTCGGCCGAAGCGCCGATCAAAATTTGGTTTGTATCCGAATTGTTTTGAATAGAAAAATAAGCAGCTGTGTTCGGCACGCCCGGCGGTAGTAACCTGACAGTTGCGTCTGTTACTATTATTTCAGCGTAAAGCACACCCGTTACTAAACTACACAGCAATACAATCAATCGAAGCATAAACCACCTACAGATAAAAAATATACTATCGATTATTCAGCAATTCTAATTAACATACCAACCATAAAACACAAAAGTTTGACCGAGGCCGTTGACAATACCAATCCATCCTAACAATTAGCCACTCAGAGTGCCAGAGTGCACCAGCGACTTTCAATCGAGGCGTAGTCCTGAAGGAATGGCCGCTCCCTTTCAAAGGGCTAGAACGAAGAGTGAAAGTCGCTGAGTGGCTAATTGTTAGGATGGATTGGTATAAGATCAGTGGGCGGGTGTTTGTTTGTCTCTCACTAAAAGAAAAATCACTAAGGTAAATAAGATAATCGGCCAAAATATGCTTAACCCCACAACAAACAAACCAATCCCTGCGGCAATTAAAGCGAAAGCAATAGCGGCAAAAATGCTAAATGCGATGATAAAACCAACTACAACCAATATTGCCACTATGCCTGTCAGTGCAAGAATTGAAGTGATAGGCTCAAAATCATCCCCAGCAAAGGAAAGATGTAAATCCAGCCACTGGGTTGCTAAGTGGCCTAGGCTGTAGGTCAACACAATCGCTATCAATACAGTCAGAATGAGGTTTCTGAACATCATCCACTCCTTATCTGTTGGGGATCAGGAGTGTGGCAGTGATATAGGCAATCGCAGTAACGGTAGGCAGTGCTATCAAACAGACTACTGCCGCTACGCGAACTAATAATCTAGGGACACTCCAATGTTTAGCTAAACCTGCACATACACCCGAAATTTTACGATGGGTTGAATCTTTATATAATCTGTTAACTTCGCTTTTCTCCTATGACTTCAAGTTTCTGCGGCTAGTGGCAATGCTTGATTACCACTAGCGAATTGACAAATCAAAACTAAGCAACCTTCTTGCGTAAAGCTTCTAGCTCCTGCTCAATTTGGCTCTCAGCTTCAAGCTCATTGAACTGAGCATTTAAGCCTTGTGAACCATTTACTAAGTCGTAAGCGTCAACTTGAGACTCTAAATCATCAATTCGGCGTTCATATTGCTCAAACCGAATGATCGCATCATCTATTTTGACTGAATGAGCTTTATTTTTAACGGTCATACGCACAGCTACCGAACGTTCTCTAACAATCAGAGATTTTTGTTTAGCTCGCGCTTCTACTAGTTTGTCTTGCAACTTACCCATATCGGCTTGTAATTTTGATAGCGATCCTTCAACTACATTTTGCTCATCAGCTAAAGCTGACAATTTTTGCTGACTGTTGTGCTTTTCTACTAATGCAGCTCTGGCCAAGTCTTCACGATCTTTTTCTACCGCTAAGGTCGCCTTTGCCTGCCAAGCATTTATCTGTTGTTGCAGTTTATCTACTTGGCGCTGAACCTGTTTCTTCTCTGCTAGGTTAGTAGCCGCAACTGAGCGTAACTCAACTAAGGTTTCTTCCATTTCTTGGATGAGTAACTTAATCACTTTTGCTGGATCTTCAGCTTTATCTAAGATGGCGTTGATATTGGCTTGTACTATGTCTGACATTCTCGTAAACATACCCATTTTGATTTCTCCAATAAGATTAATGAATTTTCCTGCTGGGCTATTCCAGCACTACCATGGCTATTACAAGTCGTGTGCCAATTTAATCTAAGCATCTAATTAATTGTTTTTTATGATTTTTTTAAGAAAATAGCAAAATAGGCTTTGTTAGAAATTCAGGTTAAACCTGAAAACTTGGTCAAATAGGCAACACTTTAGTGAAAATCACAATTATTTTTTGAAGGACTTGCGGCCTTGTTCACACTGTTTGAGGAACAACACGGATGATAAACAATTGATTATTTAACTGCGGAACGACTTCATTATTGTTTATGCGAAACCTAAATGGTTCTATTTGATTAGCCGTGTATCCAAGAAGAAACAAAGAACAGATAAAGAAAGAAAGCTGATTTTCTTTGCAATAATTGCGTGTTTTAGTGACATCAATTGTCGCGCATACATTGAAGAATGGTTAATAGATCAGTCTCGGCTTGCTCACTCATTTTGTCGCCTAAGGCACCATAAATTCGGTTAAATTGTACGCCTAACGTCGTACTTAACAAAACTGCCAAGCAAAGCCATAAGGCTCTTGAGGCAGTTTTATTCTGCAGGACATTTTCATAAGTAAAATCAGGAAAAAATCCAAAACTCAACTTTAACATCAAATGCTAATTTGCAACTACCTCGGCTCAATAGGAAGATTAAATGTGCCCATATGGATACTTTCAATATCAATTGCATCAAAGCTATATTCAGTGTGGCAATATTGGCAATTCATTTTAATATCACCGTCTTTAGCAACAATGTCCAATAACTCCTCTTTACTTAATCCAGAAAGCGCAGTTGCACTGCGCTCCTTACTGCAACTACATTTAAATACCACTTTGGTGGCAGGGTATAACTCAACGTCTTCTTGATGATACAAACGATGCAAAATATCTTCAGCGTTTAGTTCGAATAACTCTTCGTTTTTGATGGTATCCGTCAAGGCACTGAGGTGTTCAAAGGCGGTGTCAGCTTTATCTGTTGCTTGACTGCTGGCAGGTAAAATTTGTAAAAACATGCCACAGGCTTTGGCTTGATTGTCTATGAGCTGAGTACGCAATATTACTTTAGTGGCTAGTTGTTCAGATTGCTCAAAGTATCCTTCAATACATTCTGCCAAAGTAGCTTTATCTAAGGCGACCATGCCTTGATAACGTTCGCCTTGTTCTGGGGTAATAGTGATGACTAGCACCCCTTTTTGGACTAATTCACTGAAGTCTGTAGGCAATATTGCTAGTGTTTCGTCCCACCTGGCAACCCCTCTTAATTGCTGATTATGCGTACCGTTGATAACGGCATAACTAAGGGTGCCTTCTCCTTGAATTTGGATGGCAATATCACCTTTAAATTTTAACGTCGCGGTCAACAAACTAGCAGCTGCCATCAGCTCACCTAAAAGCTGTTGGATAACAGGCGGATAGGGATAAGAATCTAAAATGGCCTGAAAACTTTTTTCCAAACGCACCATTTCGCCTCTTACATTACCTTGATTAAATAAATATCGATGAAGTTGGTCAAATGCCATGTTGTTTACCTTGCGAATTACTGTTGCTTAAATTGAATAATTTGACGGCGCTGCTTTTTGTCGGGGCGATGGTCTGGTTTAGGGCTATGAAAGGCGCTTAGTTTACGTGCTTCTGCGTTGCTGGCACGCAGCTTTTGACTGGCTTGGGTTTCCTCATACATTAATTGCGCAAGTGGTGCCCCTAGGCGCTGTTCTTTTACCTGCACAACAAGCACGTCTTTTAAATCGTAACCTTGGGGAACTTTTATACTGGCGCCCAACTCTACTATCTTGCCGGGTTTACTGCGTTGCCCGTTGTATTGCACCTTGCCAGATTGCACAGCATCTCTGGCAATGGAACGCGTTTTATAAAAACGAGCAGCCCAAAGCCATTTGTCAAGTCTTACGTTAAGGTGTACTTCTAGGTTTTTTTGCATAGGCTAGACTCTTTAAATTTGTATTTATTTGTAACGAATGAAGATTTAAGGTTGTCGCCCTTGCCCCTACTCGTTATCATTGACAAGTTAAGCTTTAAATATCCCACCGAGAGACAATGACAGTCGTTAATCATACCGCTAATCAATTATGGCTCCAACTAGTCAAAAACCAACAAAAAATAAATTTTTTGGTCGTGGTGCTATTGACGATTTTTCTGCTTTCTTATGCGGCAGAATTAACGTGGCGTTTATGGCCACAACCTACTGACAATGGCAAGGTAGAAAACATGTCGGGTGGTCAACCTGTTACACTAAAAACCCCTAATAGCAGGTTAAATTTGGCTGACATTAAACAGCTTAATCTATTTGGTGATTATAATGTTGAGTCAGTTGAAGAAAAAGCAGTAATAGATGCGCCAATTACTCGACTTGATTTGACTTTAACTGGCGTAGTCGCCAGCTCTGTAAAAGATCAAGGGGCGGCAATAATCGAAAATCTTAAGCAGCAACAAACCTATGGCATTGGTGAAAAAATTGAAGGCACCAATGCATCACTAAAAGAAGTCTATGCCGACAGGGTAATCATTAAAAATGGTTCAGCCAGTGAAACATTGATGTTAGATGGCGTGGACTATAATAAACAATCCAACCAATCGGCTAACCAACCGCATCAAGCACCTGTGACCCGCTCACAACCTAGCAACCGTGAACCTGAACGCCGAACATTATCTGACGACACAATTCAAGCCAGTAGGGAATTACAAGCCAAGCCAGCCAGTTTTATTGACTACATTGCCGTATCGCCTCACCGTCCTAATGGCGAATTATCAGGATACCGAGTTAGCCCAGGTAAAAAGTCTGCTTTGTTTAAAGCTGTCGGGCTCAAATCGGGTGATGTGATTACTGAAATAAATGGCTTAGATTTAACCGATATGCAGCAAGCTTTAGAAGCGATGAACATGCTTAAAGAACTGCCATCTTTGCAAATGTCAGTACTGCGCAAAGATGAACTTATTACCATTTACCTTGATCTACCCCAAGGGGAAGAGGAAACAAAAACATGATGTGTATGTCACGCAATCGCTCCAACGTATTAAAAGGATTATTCCTCGTTATTGGCAGTGCGTTTTTTGCTGTTTCGAGCCTAGTAGCCGCAGCGGAATATTCTCCAAATTTTAAAAACACTGAAATCAGTGAATTTATCAATATAGTGGGTAAAAATTTAAAAAAGACCATCATTGTTGATCCTAATGTACGGGGTAAAATCACCGTACGTAGTTATGACCTGTTAAACGAAGTTCAGTATTACCAGTTTTTCTTAAACGTACTGCAAGTTTACGGTTATTCAGCCATCACAATGCCCAGTGGTGTGGTCAAGGTTATACGCTCAAAAGATGCCAAATCCTCGAATATCCCAGTGGTAGGAGATAATCCATTTGATGGTGACGAGATGATCACCCGCGTCATCCCTGTGTATAACGTGCCTGTAAGGGAACTTGCTCCATTGCTTCGTCAGCTTAATGATACTGCAGGCGGTGGTAACGTAGTGAGTCATGATCCGTCCAATGTGATGATGCTCACCGGTCGCGCTGCTGTGGTTAATCGCTTAGCTGAAATTATTGAACGCGTCGAC
>QIJM01000071.1 GCA_003232445.1 Paraglaciecola arctica | reverse complement strand
AATTTCCTCAATTCCCATTTATACTGATGCCAGCGTGCATCGAGTTCTATGTATATTAGAGTAAATTTTATACCTTGTGAAGTATACTTTAGTCTAGTTATCCCAAATTCAGTTTAACGCGCAAGAAGTGATTGCCATAAACTTAATACCTGTTTGTGATCATCAGAGGCTAGTTCATTGTTACCAAAAGCAGTGGTCAAACTTGTATCCATCAACTCAGACAATTGTTCAATTTGTGTCATATGTTGCACTTGGCTTTGTCCCGCGGACACGGCAAAATGTCCTTGCAAATAGCTGGCAATAAACAATTCTTGATCATTTCCATGCTCTACCACTTGGTCTAAATAACGTTCGGTTCGCTGAATAAAGGATAGGAGTTCATGTGCTTGCTGGTCGGATAATGTCAAACTAGATCCTTGGAATGTAAATTGGCGATGGGGTATAACACCTGATCATGGTAGCCAGTAATGATGCTAATTAATCCTGACATCTGCACATCTATAGCAGTATCGCCAGAATCAACAATCAGTGGGCGACCTGATAAATTAGAAATTTTGCCTTTGGTGGCTACCAACAAAATATTATCTTTGCCTAATTGCTTTAAAAAATTCGCGCTCAATTGCTGGTTTCCACGTCCAATGATATGCCCTTGTCCGCCAATTAAGGTCAGCACCAACTTGCAGCTTTGATTGATTATCAGCGCTAATAATTCGTTGGCAGTCACGTCACTGGCAATCAGTTGTTTATTTTTAATCACATCAACACCTAACAAGGTGTTTTTAATGCCCAGCTCTTGCATAATAAATTCAACGGTAGAGCCTGATCCCATGACAAATAAATGTTCAGGGTGATCCTCAATGATTTCGATAATATGCGCGGCGATATCTGCTAAGACTAATTCATCAGACTCTTTGCCGCCCATTTTAACGGCTTGAATATACCTCAGTTCAGTCGGCACCTGCATTTCGCCAAATTGACGAGCATTGACTCTACCTTTTCTAAATAGCACTTCATCAATGTCCATGACCTCGGCGTCACTGACACTGACAATTTCACCCTTTATTACTTGCTTTAATACTCTACCGGCCGCCGCTGGAGTAATAGCGTAAACAGCTGAGTGAATTTTACAGCCCGCGGGCACACCCAAAACAGGTACCGAATTTCCAACCACATGGCATACATTACGCGCAGTGCCGTCGCCGCCAGCAAATAAAATTAAATCAACCTGCTGGGCAAGCAAGGCTTTTGCTGTGGCTTCAGAGTCTTGGCTTTCCGTTTGTGAGCTTGCAGGTTGATAGACCACGCTATAACTGAAACCCATATCCTTTGCTAAGTTTTCGCCCATGTCACCTGATGCAACATACAGCTGCACTTGGTCTTTTATAGATACAATATGCTCGAGAGCTAAGCGGGTTTTATCTAGCGCTTTCTTTTCTGCCCCCATGGCTAAGGCTTTTTCGCGGATTTCAACACCATCGCTACCCTTTAGCGCCAGTGCCCCACCAATCCCAGCATAAGGATTGACTAGCAAACCTAACTTAAACAATCTGCAAGGCTTAGGCTGATTCAACATCGAACATCTCCCTATGCAGATTGTCGGTTTGATAAAACGCCTGTAACACACCAATAAATTCTGCGACACGAGGTGGAAAGCCATGCTCTAGGTAAAGCATGACTTGTTGTTTTACTGCATGTTGAAAAACTTGAGTGTCGGTAGCCGCACCCTTTAAATTATCGGTGCTGACCTCAAAGGGCTTGCCTGACGCGCAGGAGAAAACCCACTCAATAGCTTGCGGTTTCACTTCCACCTTTTCAAATTCAGCCTGTTGTTTAACATCTCTGCCATCAGGGCTATACCAATAGCCATAATCTTCTAATAAACGCCTTTGTTTACCGGCAATACACCAGTGGGCTATTTCATGTAATGCACTGGCAAAATAGCCGTGGGCAAATACAATCTGGTGATGTTGTTGTACGCTTTTAGCGGGAATATAAATAGGTTCGTGGCCTCCCTTTAGCAAAACCGTATTTTCAGTCTCGGTAAAAGTAGCGTTGAACAGCACAATCAGATCTTGATAGTTGTGCAATATTGCCCCCGCTGAAGACAACGAGGAAAGTGTTTGTTCAAAAGGTAAGGCAGTGTTCACATTCATAAGGGCGGCATTTTATACACAAAAAGGCTTTATACCAATCCATTCCAACATTTAGTCTTTGTGTTTGGCTTCACCTATTGTTTTCACTCAAAGATTACGCCAAGCTATGAAAAATAATTTTAGCAATTATTAGGTGTAAGTCTCTTGTTTCGAACGTTTCTCTTTAGTAGTGTATTACTTTGCACACAAGTTAGCGCCACAGAGGTCAAACATACAGCAACTCCCATCAAGGTAGACGGTATTGCTGAACAAACATGGGATAATGCTGCATGGCACCCCATGGCTTATTTGATGGCTGATTCACTGCCTAAGTCCGAGGATTTTTCTGGACGATATAAGTTGTTATGGGATAACCAATATCTTTATCTGCAAGCAGAGATCACTGACGATATATTATTTGATAAAACCGCAGATCCTAAAGTAAAATATTGGGAAGATGATTGTTTAGAAGTATTCATAGACAGCGATGCATCAGGTGGTAACCACCAATATAATCACAGCGCATTTGCTTATCATATCGCCTTGGATAACCAAGCCGTTGATTTAGGCGAAGATCAAAAAGCTCATCTGTACAATGACCACCTAACAAGCCGTTGGCAGCGCGTTCACCAACAACCCGAAAAGATAATATGGGAAGTCGCGATCAAACTGTTCCCCAATAATTACAGCGACAATCAACCTTTACCTCCCATCACCTTAAAGCCTGAGCAAAAGATCGGCTTTATGCTGGCCTATTGTGACAACGACGGTAGCGCAACACGGGAGCATTTTATGGGTTCACATAAAATCGAACCGGTAAACGGTGACACCAACCGTGGTTGGATAGACGCCAACGTATTTGGCAACATAAGCTTAAAAAAATGAGCACCTTTTATAATGAGTGATTCCACCGAACAAATTATTCGCCATTTACACGGCATCAGAACAATGCAAGAAATTGCAGACAAAGCTGGGTTAATGGCTTCAATTCGGGCGGTGCAGGCTTGGCAGTGCAAACGTTTGTTAGCCAGTCATCAGCATATGTATCAACAGAAACGCTTCAAACCAGCGGTTGAGTTTTTTATTAACGAACTCTATGGCCCAAATGATTTTAGCCAGCGCGATCAAGATATTGCCCGTATCGTGCCAAAGATGTCGAAATTTCTACCTGAAAAAGCCCTCCACTCATTGGCCTCAGCGTTACACTTAAATACTTTATCTTTTGAGTTGGATTTTTATCTAGCCAAAAAGTTAGTGGGTACCGAGATTAATCGTGATACCTATGCCACGGCTTATATCAGTTGCGCCAATCTTGCCAACAGACAACAACAAATCGACTATATACGTACCTTAGGCAACGACTTGGCTGATGTAGTTAAAATGAAAGGTATTTCTAGCTTGTTATTTATTTCACGAAAACCGGCAAAAATGGCAGGTGTTTTAGCCTTACATGAGTTTCTTGAAAAAGGCTTTAAAGCCTTTAGAAATCTCGATAATGTGGAAGAGTTCATTATTCCTGTGGTGAATAAAGAACATCAAATTATGCAACAACTAGCCAATCCAAATTCTCCTAATCCATTGCCAGATGTATAGTTAATTCATGTCTTGGCATTTTCCCAATCCTTTTTTATGCTCGTGGCGAGTCACACCCGAGCAAATTGATCATTATCAACAGGTAAACCTAAACGTATGCCAAAAGAGTTTGTTGATATTTATGCGCCAGCCGCGCTATCCTCGTCCTCTTCTAACGTCTCAACTCAATCTTCACCAATAGAAACAACATGAACAAATGGATAAGCCTATTACTGTTATTGCTTAGCGTCTCTGTAGCGTTAAATTTTTATTTATTATCCAGCACAGCTAAGCAAAATCTATTCGTCCAGTCAGAAGCGGAACATGCCAAGGTCAAACAAAATACATCCTCAGATGCACTGTTTAATTGGACCTTTACCGATCGAACAGCGAATAAAGCAAATCCAACACCATCCGCTATATACTCAGACGCCTCAAGTGATGATGCACAATTAAAGCAACCAGTAACTAATAGAGCCGGGTTACTGGCTCAGGCAAATTTGTGGTTAAAAGAAAAAAAATTATTAACGCTGGGCGCATTTTTACAAGACTATTTGAAGCAATACCCACAAGACATGGACTTTTTGCTGTTAGAAGCAAAATTGAAAGTGGAAACTACCCTGTTAAGTGATGCCATCGCTCACTATTACGACTTGTTAAGAAGTCCGATGACAGCCGCACAGCAAAGTGAGATTGAACGACAAATCAAACAGTTGAGCAGCAACACCATTGAGCAACTAAAGCGTAACTACTCGTGGGATATTCTAGCTATGTTTGTCGAACCACTGTTACAACTTGAACCTAGCAACAGACTGTATATTTTGTCACTGGCTATGGCTTACGCTGAACTTTTTCAAGAAGCGTTGATGGAAAACATTTTGGCATCGTTAGACTTTGACGATCCTGATGCAGAAAACATTAGAAAAATCATACTGGCACAACAAGTTGCTCCAGCCAGTGAAGAGGCCGATGACCTAGATGCAAGCGATGTAACCGCAAATCTAGGGCGACCTATTCCACTCAAACAATTTGGTGATCAATATGTGGTTGAGGCTAAATTAAGCAGTAACCCAGTGGCATTACTAATTGATACTGGCGCGTCTGTAACTGCTATATCAACACAATATTTTGATACTTTAAGTAACCGATACAAAATCAATTACCTAGGGAGTTTTAGCATTGGCACTGCAGGTGGCCGCATTATGGCGCGCATGTATCAATTCCGAGAATTAACCATCAACCATGTCACAGTACAAAACTTACCTGTGGTGATATTACCGATGCAAGGTATTGAAAATGCCGATGGTCTATTAGGTATGAATTTTCTACGAGAGTTCGATTTCAAAATAGACCAACGCCAATCGGTGATGTTTATTAAATAATATCGTCTAAATCGTAGTAGCTCACATTTGATCTAAAATTCAGTTCAACAGATTCAAACTGATCCTAACAGACTGGTTCCATTGCAAACATTAAGACCGATTAGGTTTATAGAAGAGCTCCTGCGTTAAGACGATAAATTAAAATTGCCTTGATTTGCTTATTATTGACTTATGGGACAAGACATCGGTAATCCCCAACCTGCACCTGGCATTAAGCGAGGCTTCTGTGGGTCTAGTTGCAAAAAGGCATCTATCAATCCGTGAATCCAAAAAATTGTTTGTACGCACGGCGCATCTGTCCATTCAAAAGTTATTGTAGCCTCAATACTTCCATTAGCCCCTAAATCAATGTCTTGCCTTTCGATTCTGCCTTGTGAGTCATAGCTAAGAATAAAGTCGTAACGGGTGAACGTTCTGAGAAAACCCGGTCTGATTTGATGCTCCACTTTGACTAGACGCTCAGCATCAAAACGGTAAGTAACAGAATTTATAAAAGAACCGTCATTGTTATTGATAGTTTCTCGCTTTTCGATGCGGGTGGCGTTTTTCCAAGTGAGCTTAAGAGTATGATTACTTTCATTTGTTACGGTATCTAAACGACCGTCATCTAAGTAGGAAAATTGGGCACTGCTGAAAATACTGTTGTCAGCTACATTGCGCTGTTCCAAGGCCGCTAATGCATCTGATAAGTAGCTGAAGCTTGTCGAAAGTGACAAACTAGTAGTTGTTGTCGATAGATCCGTAGCAGAAATATCTGAGCTATCTAATATATAATCGTCGGAAAAACTCGTAGCTAAAACAAATTCAGCCAGGCCACCATCCACCACACCATCCACCAGAATACGCCACTCGCGCACCCTATTATCACCATCAAGGGTGTAAAATTCTTCATGCTGTGTTGATTCATCACCGGGCGTAGATGAGGCTATCGAGAACGATTCAAATTGCTCGTCGGGTGTGCCGTCGTCGATATATGTATACATGCCATACTCATAGCGGTTCTGGTTATCGTACTGCTTATTTAATAAACCTTCGAAAGTCCCAT
>QIJM01000669.1 GCA_003232445.1 Paraglaciecola arctica | reverse complement strand
CCCCAGCCAATTTTGAAAGTTAGACGTTGAGAAAGTATGGTTTTGATCCGCGACTAATCGCTGGTTCGAGTCCAGCTACCCCAGCCAATTTAATAAGCATTGAGGATATTACCGTGCCGGATATGAAGATTTTCTCTGGAAATGCAGTACCTGAATTGGCCCAGAAAGTGGCTGATAGGCTTTATACCAAGCTAGGACATGCGAGTGTTGGACGTTTTAGCGATGGGGAAATCAGTGTAGAAATTAATGAAAATGTACGTGGCTCAGATGTATTTATTATTCAATCTACTTGTGCACCAACTAACGACAATTTAATGGAATTGATCGTGATGATCGATGCCTTTCGTCGCGCATCAGCAGGCCGTATTACTGCGGTTATTCCTTATTTTGGTTATGCACGACAAGATAGGCGAGTACGTTCGGCTAGGGTACCTATCACCGCTAAAGTAGTGGCTGATTTTTTGTCAAATGTAGGTGTAGATAGAGTATTAACTGTCGACTTACACGCAGAACAAATTCAAGGCTTCTTCGATGTACCGGTAGATAACGCTTTTGGTACTCCGATTTTACTAGAGGATATACGTCAACGTGACTTCCATAACCCTGTAGTGGTATCTCCTGATATAGGTGGTGTGGTGCGAGCTCGTGCTTTAGCTAAATTGATGAACGATACCGACTTGGCCATAATCGATAAACGTCGCCCCAAGGCTAATGTTGCGCAGGTCATGCATATTATTGGTGATGTTCAAGACCGAGATTGCATCATTGTTGATGACATGATTGATACTGGTGGCACACTGGCGAAAGCTGCAGAGGCATTAAAAGCCCACGGCGCAAGAAATGTATATGCTTATGCCACACACGCCATATTTTCAGGCAATGCTGCTCAAAACCTAAGAGATTCAGTTATTGATGAAATCATTATCACTGACAGCATTCCTTTGTGTCCAGAGATAAAAGCCATACCAAAAGTGAAGCAGTTAACCCTGTCTAATATGCTTGCAGAAGCTATTCGTCGCGTTAGTAATGAAGAGTCTATCTCAGCGATGTTTGAGTATTAAGACCGTCAATTTTGACTAATAAAAAAGCGGCTCTCATAAGCCGCTTTTTTATTGTCAATTAAACCAGTAAACGCATTGTTTCCCTGTCAGTCTGATGTTAATATTCGCCGCCCTTTTTTGGGGATGTTGTTGTTTTACTGTCTATTGATAAGAAACTAACGATACAAACGTAAATTTTGGTCGCAAAAATTTACACACATTTACTATTATTTGGAGTTACCTCAATGTCTGATGGAATTTTCACACTAGACGCAGAAATCCGTACTGATTTAGGGAAAGGTGCGAGCCGCCGCCTACGTCACGCTGGTAAAGTACCTGCAGTCTTGTACGGAGCGGATAAAGAAGCCGTTTCTTTGACCCTTAACCATAACAAACTTTTCCAAGCTCAAGGCTTCGAAGCGTTCTACTCTCATGTTCTTACTTTGAATATTGGTAAAGAGAAAGTAGAAGTATTGGTTAAAGACATGCAACGTCATGCCTTTAGACCTATTGTTATGCACCTTGACTTTTTGCGTATTGATGCGAAAAGAGCTCTACAAACTAATGTACCTTTACACTTCATGAATGAAGAAAACGCTGATTCTATCAAATTAAACGGTGGGCACGCTGAACATCACATGATTGATGTTGAAGTGAGTTGTTTACCGGGTGACTTGCCTGAGTATATCGAAGTTGATTTGTTAAACGTTGAACTAGATCAAACTATTCACTTAACTGATTTAGTCATGCCCAAAGGCGTATCTTTGGTGGAGCTGAACAAAGGCGAAATTCATGATTTAGCCGTTGTAACGGTTAAACTAGCCAAAGGCCCTAAAGTTGAAGATGAAAATGAAGATGAAGATGATGCAACTGAAGAAGAAGCACCTGCGGAATAAGTTGCTTGACTGATAAACAATTAGCGCGCATTAGCCTAATTGTGGGCCTGGGTAATCCAGGCCCCGAATATCAACATACCCGCCATAACGCTGGTGCATGGTTGGTTGAATCACTAGCAAAAATTTACAACTGCTCGTTAAAACCAGAAAATAAATTTTATGGTTACACTGGTCGCATCTCGATTGGTGGACAAGATATTCGACTTCTTATTCCCGCTACTTTTATGAATAAAAGCGGTCAAGCTGTTGCAGCAATGGCGAATTTCTATCGTGTCCCATTATCTGGTTTATTAGTCGCGTTTGACGAATTAGATCTGCCACCTGGTGTGGCAAAATTTAAAATCGGTGGTAGTTCAAGTCAAAATGGTGTTCGTGATATTGTCAGTAGCATGGCCAATCAAAAAGATTTTCTACGCTTACGCGTGGGTATCGGACATCCTGGTGATAAAAACCGAGTCACAGGTCATGTGTTAGGCAAAGCATCACAAAAAGAACAACAACAAATCGAAGATGCTATTGATGAAGCCACACGTTGCCTTGAAATATTAGTCAAAGACGATCTAAAAAAAGCTATGAACCGCCTGCATTCGTTTAAGGCAGAATGACAGTTCATTAAAAAATTAACTATGACGGATCCCGTCAGATCATGTATGCAAAATTAAGAGGAAAAACAGAATGGGTTTTAAATGTGGCATAGTCGGTTTACCAAACGTCGGCAAATCGACACTTTTTAACGCCTTAACCAAAGCCGGTATCGAAGCGGCCAACTTCCCATTCTGTACTATAGAACCGAATACCGGTGTGGTTCCGGTGCCCGATTTACGCTTAGATAAACTATCTGCAATAGTCAATCCTAAACGCACGATCCCTACCACTATGGAATTTGTTGATATAGCAGGTTTAGTAGAAGGTGCATCTAAAGGTGAAGGTTTAGGTAATAAGTTTTTAGCTAATATTCGTGAAACCGATGCTATAGGTCATGTTGTGCGTTGCTTTGATAATGACAACATTGTGCATGTCGCGGGCAAAATCAGTCCACAAGACGATATCGAAATCATCAATACAGAGTTGGCGTTATCTGATTTAGAAACAACAGAAAAAGCTCTGCATAGAGCCGCGAAAAAAGCCAAAGGCGGCGATACCGATGCGAAAGCTGAGCTTAAAGTATTAGATAAAATCAAACCTCATTTGGATGAAGGGAAATTATTACGTTCAGTTGAGCTAGATAAAGATGAATTAAAAATTATCAGCTACATGAACTTCTTAACCCTTAAACCCACCATGTATATTGCCAACGTTAATGACGATGGCTTTGAAAACAATCCATACTTAGACAAAGTACGTGAAATTGCTGCAGCAGAAGGTGCAGTAGTAGTCGCGGTTTGCGCTGAAATTGAATCTGAAATTGGTGAGCTAGATGAAGAAGAAAAAGCAGAGTTCATGGCCGATATGGGCTTAGAAGAACCTGGTTTAAACCGTGTAATTCGTTGTGGTTACGAGCTACTAACGCTACAAACCTATTTCACAGCAGGCGTACAAGAAGTGCGCGCATGGACTTTTCCGGAAGGTTCTACCGCCCCACAGACAGCGGGTATTATTCATACAGATTTTGAAAAAGGTTTTATCCGTGCTGAAATCATCGGTTATGACAACTTTGTTGAATATAACGGTGAACAAGGTGCCAAAGAGGCTGGTAAATGGCGTCTAGAAGGAAAGGACTACATTGTTAAAGATGGTGATGTGATCCACTTTAGGTTTAACGTGTAACGTTAACATCAATGCGCCGTTGCAAAAATACTAAGCTTGCAGGTACTACAGGCCTTAGTACTTTTGCTGACATCAATAGTTTTGAGTCTAGTTTTTTTTATTCAATGGATATTCCGCCAGAATATCACTCAAAGCAATAGTTTGTGCTAGTCCCATGCTTTCAGCTACGCCATTTTCAACCTCTATCCTCTGATTACCTTGCCATACCACTTTATTTTTAACGATAACTTTTAGTCGCACCACCGCGAATAAAATAGCGTCAGAACTCAAAGGCAAATTAACACTGCCTCCCACACCTATAGAACCCGACCTACCAAAACTCCCTGTGCCTAAACCAATCGAAAGTCGGCTTTCCTTTTCTTGTTCCTCTATAAAATGTTCAATTTCAACACTCGCATCCACATATTCTGCATCGGCAATCAGTGCACCTTTATTCTCTAATAGTCGCTGAGCATGGTCGACTAAACGCTCTGCACCAATCTGATCGTCATGACTAACAGAATAGATATAGTACGTTTTGAGTTGTTCAAAATCAGTGTTCTTATCAAAATCAACTAACACGGCGCGAGACGCACAGGCACTTAAAGTCAATAAAATGATTAGGTTACTCAATATTAAAAAAAACTTATGACTATACATAAACATGAATTTTGTCTCCCATGGAT
>QIJM01000483.1 GCA_003232445.1 Paraglaciecola arctica | reverse complement strand
ACTGCTTCTGTAGGGCTGCGGTATAATTTTTGAGCAACGAGCATTGAACCACAGAGGTCACGGAGGACAACGAGAAAAGCAATTTCATATTTTGGGATTATTCACTTCTCCACTGGGTGAGTAGAAAACCCCCGAAAATATCATTCCATCAGCTATATTTCTGTATCAATTTGAGGGCTGGGGCTTTTTTACAGCTCGTTAAGGTTCACTGACCTCGAGAAATCTCCTTATCTAGAGTATCCTCTTAATGATTTAATCCATTGATTATCATTAAAGTAAAAAATGTACCAGCCACAGAAGTCTCATGTTCAAACTGTCAGGCATGTTGTTGTAGTTTAGAAGTCATGATCATCTCAGATACAGGTGTTCCTAGTCAGCATATTTATGTTGATGAGCATGGGAGTCAAACTATGTTGCGCTTAGACGATGGTCGATGTTCAGCTTTGGATCGAGATACATTAAGGTGTTCTATCTATGCAAATCGCCCCAAGAGTTTGAGATGGGATCCTATGAATGTATAAATGAAAGATTAGAGAAAATGTAGTTTTTGTAAATTCGTATTGAAAGAAATATAACCGCTGATGGGTGTTGCACTATGCCCCATAAAAGTAGTGCAGTACTCACAGTGAGCTTGTCTCCTGTAACCTACTTTTTTTGCTTCATCTTTTTTTGCTTCATCCGGTCTTTTAGACCTGCAAATGGATTGTAAGTGCTAGTTTTGATTTCAGTATCCTGAGTACTTCCGTAACGCACAAGATTTTCAAACTTAGAATGCTCTTCATCATGACAATACAAACACAGCAGTTCCCAGTTACTGCCATCGCTGGGATTATTGCCATGGTTATGATCGACGTGATGTACCGTTAACTCCGAGAGGTTTTTGTGGATAAATTCACGCCGACAACGACCACAGATCCAAGGGTATATCTTAAGTGCTTGTTCACGATATCCCGATGCACGCTTGGCTATGTATTCTTGCTGCTCGGCGAACACTTGTTCATAACTGCCTGACTCAGTTTTTTGATTAGACATATATTATTCACTTAAAATAACTGACCTCTATTGGAACGCCCATAGTAACAGCGTTAAATCGAAGAAATTGAATTTTTTTACTGAGTAAGGTGAGCCGAAGAGCCCTTTGGATCAGCGGGGGCAGGTTCGCTGAAATTACATTTATCTCTCTTTGTATTTTGTGGCTAAAATTTGTACCAATTCTTTGCATTTCTGAAGGTGATTTTTTCAAAATATTGTGAGCTTATTTTAGGTAATGCTGCGTAGGTGTTCCACAGGTCTGCGTAGGGCATTGAGAATAAACAAAGCGGAAAGTTACTGGCTAACATCACTCTTGTATCACCCAATATTGCTATGCAATTTTGTATCACAATGGCGACCTGTTGTGGTTGCCAAGTTCTATTCGACATTTCCCAGCCTGATAATTTAATCGCGATATTTTCGCACTTAGCCAGTTTTTGTAGGTTCAGCTTCCACTTTTCTTGTCTATGAACATCGTTGTGTGCTGGTGGCCATCCTGCATGATTGATGATGACTCGCACTGTTTTATGTTTGTTTGCCAATGCAACTAACTGCTCAATAGCTTGATCATCTGCCAAAGGTAATTGTGCATCAAAGCTAAATTCCATTTCTGCTAACAAAGCAAAATGTCGATGGATTAATTCAGAGTTCAGTATTTGTTCAGCCTGCTCATCCAGAATATGCCGAATGCCTACCACTGATGTGCGTTGTTTCAACTGGTTGATATGTTCGGCGAAAGTTGTGGCGGTGATATCGGCAAAAGCCACACTTTTAAAGGGTAGGGTGCAATGTTGTTGTAACCAGTCTATTTCTCGCCATGGCTGTTGATTATCAAAGCCTGCTTCAATGTGCACAAATCCGGATAGTTGATTAGGGGATTGAAGCAATATATTGGTCTCGAAAAAATTTTTGTTTATCAGCTGTTTGTCTGGCCAAAAAGGTGGGTTTTGAGGTTTTAGCCAAGCGTAATCGCCTTGTTGCAAATTGAATAAGTGCAGATGTGGGTCGATAATTTTATGTAAGACTCCAGTCATAATATTAGGCCACTACTGCGTAGTGTAACCCCCATCGATCACTTGCAAACTGCCAGTGATAAATCGGGCATCATCAGTGGCTAAAAAATAGGTCAAAGCAGCCACTTCGCTAGCTTGGCCTAGGCGTCCAATAGGCTGAAGTGCTGCTTCTTCAGCGTGTACTTGGTCAATATCGGCACCAGATTGGGTCACATAGCGATTAATCGCTTTGTGATATAGCGGGGTTTCTATGGTGCCCGGGCAGACAGCGTTGGCTCTTATTTGATATTTAGCGTAATCCAAGGCAGTGGTTTTGGCCATCGAGGCCAGCGCGGCTTTACTCATGTTGTAGGCAAACGAGTTATTTTTGGCAATAAGCGCTTGGTCAGACGCCATATACAAAATCACCCCATTTTGTTGTGATTTCATCTGCGGTAACACGGCTTTAGTTGCAGCAATGGCACCTTTTACATTGAGGCTAAATACTCGTTCAAAATCTTCTTCACTGGTGTCTTCTATAGTGGCAGAAAAATGTATACCTGCGTTTGAAACAAGGCAGTCAATTCTGCCATATTGCTGAATGGTTTGTTGAATCGCCTGACTAACCTCAGAAACTTCTGACACATCACATTTAAGCCAGTCTATTGCTTTTGATTGTGTTGGGTTGGCTTGAATATCTAGATTTATCACGGTGTAACCTTGAGCGCTAAATTTTTCGCACACAGCATTACCTATGCCATAGCTGCCGCCGGTGACGATACAAACTGGTTTATCTAATGAGTGGGGAGTTATCGAGTCAGCCATGTGAACTTAATTTTATTTAAAAACATCATACAAGAGTAATGCAACATGACTGGCTGACCAAGTGTAAATACATATTTTGTGCAATACACTTGCTAAGGCCTATTGTAGAATACTTACCGAATTATTTTGTGGTGCTAGGGTTGTTGATCTTTCAAATGTCGCCCTTTGTTAAAAGCGAGAAATTTTGTTTCTGTATATGCCTTTTCTAAGAACATTGTTTTTACTATCCCTATTATTTTTTGCTTTGTTTAAAGTGCACGGAGCAGAAGTCGATATTAAAGGGATTGAAAATGATCGTGTGCTAAAAAATGTCAGAGCGCATATCGAAAGCTTAGATATTCCCACCGCCAGTTATCAATTTGGCCAATATCAAGAAAGTTTACAGTCAAAAGTGGCAGCGGCCACACAGGTATTTGGTTATTACCATGCAACCACAGTGATTACGCTTCCTAGTGGAACTCCCAATAATTCATCAAAAAACAAAAAATGGAGCCTACAGATTGAGTTAGGGCCAATAACACTTGTTAGGCAATTATCAATCAAAATTGAGGGGCAGGGTGTCGAGGATAAAGAAATCCAAACGTTACTTAGCTCCTTTAAACTTAAACAAGGCAAACCTCTCGAACATTCAGTTTACGAAAACGCAAAAAACGAACTACAAAGTTTAGCTCTATCAAGGGGGTACTTTAATTTTGAATTTGAACAAAGCAACATAAAAGTGTTTGAGTCGCTAAATGCCGCCGATATTACTATTCATATTAATAGTGGCGTGCGATACAAATTTGGAGACTTGCGTTTTGGTAAGGATACTCGTTCGCAAACGTTGGCAAAAAGTTTAACGCCTTTTAAAACCGGAGATTTATATCAAGCCAGTCAACTGGGTTTACTCAATCAAAGGCTTAAGCAAACCCAATACTTTCGTCATGTTATCGTTAGGCCTTTGGTGGCAGAGGCGATTGATGATGCTGTGCCTATCGAAGTTATTTTAACCCATAAGGCAAGAGACAATTTTGATGTGGGGGTCGGGGGATCGTCTAATATTGATGGTGCTCGCTTTATTGGCAAGTGGAAGCGACCATGGGTAAATGATCGTGGTCATTCTGTCGGGGCTGAATTATATGTGTCTTCTCCTGAGCAATATGTGTCTGTTGATTATAAAGTGCCTTTAGAAGATGCCATCAGAAACTATTTGAGTTATCAAGTGGGTTATCAAGCGCAAGATGACAACGATACAAAAAGTCATAAGTGGTCGATATCCGCCACTCGGCATTGGACAGTGGTGGATTCAGACTGGCAACGTTCGGCTTTTCTTAGAATTGAGCAAGAAACCTTTACCCAGGGATTAGAGCCAGAACAAACAACACAGTTACTGACACCAGGTTTTACCTTAAGTCGATTACGCAGTAAGGGCGGCTTAGACATCAGTTGGGGCGACAAACAAACCATAACCACCGAGTTTGCTTCAGAGTCGTTGTTGTCAGATATCAATATGTTTCGGATTACAGCCGCATCGAAGTGGGTCAGAAGTTACAGTCAACATCGCTTTTTATGGCGGGCAGAATTTGGCGGTATAGTCACTAACGATTTTGATCAAGTACCCTCCAGTTCGCGCTTTTTTACCGGCGGCGACCAAAGTGTACGTGGTTTTGATTACAAAACCTTATCGCCATTTGAACTCGACTCCGATGGCGAACGCGAACTTACAGGTGGGCAATACCTAGCTGTAGCGAGTTTTGAATATTCTTACCCTGTTGCCGAAAATTGGCGTGCGGCTGCTTTTGTGGATGCAGGTAACGCTAGCGAAGACTTATTTAAAGATCCCGCGATCGGTATTGGATTTGGAGCCATATGGTACTCTCCGATTGGACCGGTTCGTTTATACCTAGCAAAGGGCAAGAGTGATTTTGGTGAAACACGCTATTTTCATATTTCCATGGGGCCTTCTTTATGAGCTCTGTATCTGATGATCAAAAAACTGCCGAAAAACAACAAAACAGATCTAGTTTAAACCGTAAAATTATCACCGGTATACTCAAGTCATTGCTGGTTTTAATGATTGTTATAGGTCTTTTGATAGGGTTTTCACTCACACCTTGGGGCACAAAGGTTGTCGTTAGTACGGCGAATAACCTAGTTGATGGGTTAACTATCGAATATCGAAGTGGCGGTCTGGGATCCGAGGT